>CAYLJB010000071.1:798-15526 GCA_964383785.1 uncultured Fluviicola sp. | reverse complement strand
TGCTTGGTCACGATCGCTTTGATCGGGTTTCTCCATCCAAGCAGGGAAATGCGGAAGCGGAACCACCACGAGTCCGGCATCATGGATTCGGACCGGCAAGCCATACCGCCGAGCACCAATACCTTGGTGCTGAACCGTGCAAGGATGTCAGAGCGTCGTTCGAGAGCCCATTCAGTGGCGGCATCCATCACTTCCCGTCTACCTTCGCTCATGGCTTTGGCTAGGTCCAGGAGGTTGAGCCCATTAATGTCATTCATTTCCATATCGTGTTCCTCCATACCCGGAGAATGTTTACGAAGCGCTGTACCAACGTCGGTTTCATTTGGTGAATCGCATTGGTGGTGTAGGGGAAGAGTTTTTGTTTCATGGTTATCAAAAAAATACCCCCGCAGATACCACTGCGGGGGTAAGGTCGGGGTTACCGGGGTGATTTACGGTAACCGGATTGATCTTCGTCTATTTGTTAACCGCAAAAGGAGCAGGAGGGTTTTTCACCAACATCCGTGTTAAGAAAGGTTTTCGACGCGTACTCACCCTATTGTTTTGGGGATATTTCATTCAATTAAATTTATGGAGTATCGGTCAATCCATTTATTATGGAAGTGAATTTCACCTGGATTGGTTCTATGCCTTTCACGTACTGCAATCTATAGGCATCGGCATTCTCTTCCTGTTATTGGTTTACGGGGTTTACAACATCTTTAAAAAAGGTGCTGTTTACTGGTATTACCTGATCGCAGCATTGATCATCTTCTATTTCTATGCGCAGCTGAAAGCACACATTCAATGGGACGAAAAGCTCATTGAAATGGGCAAAATGACAGCAGATCAAAAGCGTTTCTGGCCTGAAGGTGCTCCGGCGATCATCCAAAACATGTTCTATGGTCGTTTTTCAGATTTTAGTTTCTTGCGTTATGCCGGTTATACACTTATGGGTGGTGCATTGGGTAATCTGATTCGCGTTTACGAACAGAAAACACGTGAGTGGTGGTTTGGTGTCTCATTCATCATTGTCGGAATCTTGATGAGTTCATTCATTCAGGCCGGTTTAAACCAAATCGATACATGGACAGAGGCGCTCGGATTGACCGCAGAAGGACGATGGGAATTGAATGCTACGCATTTTGTCCGCTTGGGGCAAGTAATCTCACTTTTAGGAATCATCATGCTCATCGATGCTTATTTTGATGTAAAGGCCAAATTATTCCTTAAAGTTGGACAGAATACGCTTCCAATCTATGTGGTCCACGTGATCATTCTATATGGTGGTGTTTTTGGTTTTGGACTTAAACCGTATGCATTTGACGAAAATCTTGGACCCTGGACTTCCATTGCCATATCTGTAACAGCCATCAGTTGTTTCGTTGTAATGGTCAAATACATCGAGCCTTTGGAACGCATTTATTTCAAAGTGCGTAACACACTACTTTTCAAGAAAGATTAACATGAAGAAGCTCTTGATCTCACTGCTCCTGTTATTGAGCGGAAAACAGGTAGTAAGTCAAACAGAAAACGTTTTGTTCATCGGGAATAGTTTCACCCACATGAATGCCTTGTGCAAGATCTATCAAAACCTTGCGAATTCAAAAGGCAAAGACGTATTCGCTGATACGATTGCTGTGAGTGGAAGTACCTTAAAAGGACACACCGAACGTCCGAATACCTATAAAAAGATGAAGGCACGCAGCTGGGATTATGTATTCATCCAAGCAATGAGTCGGGAGCTCAGTTACGATTCTCTGACCATCGCTACTGAAACCATTCCATACGCCAAAATACTGATCGATAGCGTGAAGCAACACAACCCGTGCGCCCGGATCTATTTTTATATGACTTGGGGATATAAAAACGGAACATCGGACACAACTGACTATCATTCATTCATTGACATGGCCGATCGCATTGAAGCAGGATATATGCAAATGAGTCAGGCATGCGGGGGCTATCCGGTGGTGCCCGTTGGAATGGTTTGGAAAGAAGTGCGCGAACAATATCCAGATCTGAACTTGTATGAGCCAGATCTTTTCCATCCTAATCCTTACGGGAGTTATGTAGCTGCTTGTTCGTTTTTCGCTTCTATTTATAAAGAATCGCCTTTTGGTGGTGTAGCACCTAAGAAGGTAGACGCTGAAAATGCAGCCGCCATTCAGAAGATTGCCTGGAGTGTTGTCCGCAACTCGATTCAAAAGTACAATTTGGATACGCTGCAGCTCAAACCTGCTACCAAGATCCCCAAGATGGATTTCGATGCTAAATCAAAATGGTTAAGCGTTACGGTTACCAATAAATCATTGAAAGGACTACCCGTAAAATGGGATTTTGGAGATGGAACAACAGGTACCGCAAACACGAAAAAGCACTATTACCAGAAGCCGGGGAAATATACTGTGACGATGTCGGTGAAATACGAGTGTGAATGGTATAGCATGAAAAAGATCGTTACTGTTTCGAATAAGTCTAAAACAGGCAACAAGAAATAAATCTTCTTTTAACAACAAAGGCTGCTCCGATCAGAAGCAACCTTTTTTTTATGCTTTATCCACTTACGGTCTGTGTTTGGCATAATACCTCACCAATTCTGCGGTGTAAACCCGAGATCCGTTTGTTTGCAAGTGAGCATTGTCAAAGAAATAATCCGGATTGCTGTAAACTGGATTACTCTGGTCATACTTCCATACGACTCCATATCCATCCAACATTTGACGCATACGCTGCTCAAATCCGGTTGAAACCTTTCTAAAGTTTGGCGGTAATGCAACTATCAGTTGCACATTGTACTTTTTGCACAAAGCTACAAAAGAGCGAAATGCGCGGATCTTTTGGATCATTTCACCTTCTCGTGAATACACATAAGGTTCGTGCCCGTAGATCTTATCAAACGTCTTCTTTTGATGTCCGATCGGCATCGAACCACAAGGCATGATCGAATCGTTCTTTGTAAACTTACGTTGTTTAAATAAGAAGTTCGATTTATTCAACTGGTGAATGACCAACAATTCATTGATGATCGGCTTCTTTTCTTTTCGTTCAACCAACTTATCGCGAATGGCTTTGTATTTCACCAATGGATACATGCGATCTAAACGAAATTTAAGCGATTTAGAAGGTTTCAATTCATCTCCGTCGTCAACAACAAGGATAGCTGTTTTCGGCCGTTTATTGCCCGGTGTTTTCAAAACCTGCTCCAGCACAAATTCGTGGAAAGTGATATCCGAACCCGGGAAAGCCAAATTGTAAGCAGAAATGCCCAAGGAATCTATGAATTGTTGCGCAATGACGCTTCGAGCTCCGCGCGAAGAACCGAAAACCAACACATCGGCGTTGATCTTACCGGTAACAATCATTTCCAAGCGCTTGTCCACCTCCAATTCAGGTGACTTGTTTCGAACAAGAATAAATGCCTTATCTACAACGAAAAAGACAACACAAAATAGCGCAAATCGTATCAGAAACTTTTTCATGGCTTAGAATTGGAAGTAAATAAATTCTTGTTCTTTACCTGACAGGACAATGATACAAACGATCAATACCATGTAGAACACCCATCGTGCCGGTGCAAAGCGAATGCGGTCAATATGTTCAAGAGCATATTTCGACTCACGACCCAACCATTCGATCACCAACATGAATAGAATAAAGAAGATTGTCAGATCTGCCAGTTCCGGAAGATTTGGTGCTTTCCAAAGATCCTTCGTGAAAATCCCTGTGATAAACTTCCAGGCATGTTCCACGTCTTGTGCTCGGAAAAAGATCCAACCAAAAACGGCCATGATGAATGTGATCACCATACCGAGTATCTCACGGATACTTGGGAACCATTTTCCTTGTGCGACGATCTCCAAATTGTTTCGATTCAAATTGGTCAACATCAAGGGAAGAAAATAAACAGCGTTCAAAGCACCCCAAATAATAAAGGTCCAATTGGCACCGTGCCAAAAACCACTCACAATAAAGATGATGAACGTATTCCGGATCTTCATCCAAGTTCCACCTTTACTACCTCCTAATGGGATGTACAAGTAATCACGGAACCAAGTGCTCAATGAAATATGCCAACGTCGCCAGAATTCAGCAATGTCTCTAGAGAAATATGGGAATGCAAAATTTCGCAACAATTCGATACCAAACAAGCGTGCAGTTCCTAATGCTATATCCGAATACCCGGAGAAATCACAATAGATCTGGAAGGTGAAAAAGATCGCCCCCATGAATAAGGTACTTCCTGAGTAAGCGTCTGCATCATTGAAGATCATGTTCGCCCATTCAGCACATCCATCGGCAACAACGACCTTTTTGAACAAACCCCATAAGATCTGTCGCATCCCATCAATGGCCTTCGTGTAATCAAATACCCGGGCTTTTTGAATTTGCGGAAGCAAGTGAGTTGCCCGCTCGATTGGCCCGGCAACGAGAAGCGGAAAAAAGCTTACGAAAACCGCGTAATCCACAAAATTGCGCTCGGGCTTAATTCGGTCTTTGTAAATATCCACCACATATGATAAGCCATGGAAAGTATAGAACGAGATACCCACCGGCAAGATAACCTGCAAGGTCCAAATGTCTACATGCAATCCAAAATTGGCGAGCAGGTCGGCAAAGGACTCGGCGAAAAAGTTGTAATACTTGAACATTCCCAGGAAGCCCAAATTGACACCAATACTCAGCCAAAACCAGAATTTCTTCCAGTTAATTGTTTTGGCATCGTGCATTCGGAGCCCGGTGAAATAGTCCAGGAACGTAGAGAACATCAACAAAAACAAAAAGCGCCAATCCCAGAATGAGTAGAACAAATAACTGACTACTAACAACAGGATATTTTGCGCTTTTAAACTGCGATTGGTTACGAACCAATACAAAAAGAAAACGATCGGAAAGAAGATCGCAAACTCGAGTGAATTGAAAATCATACCTTATATACTAGAATGCGGCAGCTATTTTAGCAGCCATGTCTGCAAGTTCTTCCGATGAAGGTTGTAATTTCGTATTTGCGAAATTCATATCGTTCATGGCATTCATGGGAACCAAATGCACGTGGGCATGCGGTACCTCCAGACCAATTACCGTGACACCTACTTTTTTACAAGGCACAACCAATTTCAAGGCTTTCGCTACTTGCTTTGCAAACACGATCAAACCAGTCAGATCATCGTCTTCCATATCAAACAAATAATCTGTTTCACGTTTTGGGATTACCAAAACATGTCCCATTCTTAGTGGCATGATATCTAAAAAAGCTAAGTAATCTTCGTTCTCAGCAACTTTATGGCAGGGCATTTCACCTGCAATGATCTTGGAGAAAATGGTGCTCATTAGCGTGTGATATCAACGATTTCGAACTTCATTACACCGTTTGGCGTTTGGATATCCGCAACATCACCCACCTTTTTACCCAACAAGCCTTTTCCGATCGGAGAATCAACGGATATTTTCTTTTCCTTGAGATCTGCTTCGCTTTCAGCAACAAGTGTATATTGCATTTCCATGCCATTCGAAACGTTTTTGATCTTAACAGTGGAAAGAATGAACACTTTTGAATTATCGATCATTGTATTATCGATAATGCGTGCTTTAGAGATCAACTCTTCCATTTTTGCAATGCGCATTTCAAGCAAGCCCTGGGCCTCTTTAGCAGCATCGTATTCAGCATTTTCAGACAAATCACCTTTATCGCGTGCTTCAGCGATCTGTTCAGAAATACGTGGGCGTTGCACCGTTTTCATTTCGTGCAATTCATCTTTCAATTTTCGCAATCCTTCTTCCGTATAATAAGCTACGTCTGACATACAAATGGTTTTATTGGTCTATATAACAACAACAAGAGAGCCCATTGGACTCTCCTGTTGCAACAAATATATGTTTTTATCTGATTATTTCAAACTGATCGTCGCACCAAAAGTGTGAATGATACCGAACTGACCAGCAGTGCGCATTGCGTATTCAACACCCAATGCAGATTTGTTTTTTCCAACCAATGCATCTGCAGAGAAACCGGCTGTGAAACCAGTTAATGCATTTGAGCGGTTCTCAACTGAGAAGATGTTTTTCTCAGCAACATATCCTGCGCGGATATTGAACGCTGCTTTTTCAACTTGCATTCCATAATCCAAACCTACACGGTATTGGTCATTTTGGAATGAGTTAGCTGTAAATGCAGCACTTGCAATCAATTTTGAATTTTCAGAGAAAATGAAGTCATAGGACATACCGATGTTCAACAAAGACGGCAACTCATAAGTAGCTGAACGCTGCTCCAAAGTAGCCAAATTACCATCATTCAGGTAATTTACCTCTGTAGACAAACCGTCACCACGGTACTTCATAACCGGACCTACATTTTTCAATGAGATACCGAACTTAACTTGATCTTGCTCACCTGTTACATAACGGATACCCGCATCGAATGCAACACCGGTAGCTTTCAAGTTAGAGATACTTTCGGAAAGTACTTTGAAATTTATCCCTCCATAGATCGAAGAAGAGAAGCTACGTGCATAACCGATGTTAAACACATTCATACGAGGTGAGAACACCCCGATACCTCCTTCTGGAAGATCTACAGTAGTAATTTCAATGTCACCGAAATTCATCGATTGTACGGAAACAGCGATCACACTTGATTCAGAAACACGTTGTGCGATACCTGCTGAACTCATACCGATTCCGGCAGAACCCAACCAGTTTGTACGGTTGAATTTGATCTGCGTTTTATCTGTAAAAGCCAAACCGGCAATATTCGTATACGTAGCTTCCAATCCGTTCACATGCGAAATACCTGCATCACCGATCGACAAACTGCGAGCCCAAGGATTCACCAACAACTGAGAAGCTCCTGCTGAACCAACGCGGTCTTCGTTTCCAGCGAAAGCGGTGGAGCAGCTTAACACTACTCCAGCCACCGCTGTATATTTTAGAACTTTATTAATTGATTTCATACGTTTTGCTTAACAGTATTGGTTAAATATTCTCAAGGTCAACTTGGCGCATACCTCCGAAGAACTTAACGATCTTCTCTCCTACACCAGGAACCTCTACATGTATGATGTAAACACCACTAGCAATTGGAACACCAATAGCATTCTTCAAATCCCAATCTAAGTAAGTAACCTGATTGTCTTTCTTGAATTGACGGATCATTTTTCCACCAACATTGTAGATAGACACCGTACACTTATCAGGAAGGTTTGTGATTTTCACACGTGTATCCAATCGGTTACGCTCGTATTCAGAGAATGCATAGTAAGGGTTTGGTACTACATTGATCAGATCCAACGCACTTTCAGCAGCTTCAGCATCAGCTGTAACTGTTTTCAAATCGTCCATAGACCATCCATACATTGGCTTACCACCGTTGTCACCAGTCGCAACGAAATCACGGTATTCTTTGTTCACGCGCAATTTCAAACGTACATCACATGGGATATCCGATGGGTCGTTGAATGAGAATCCATCTGCCAATACTGAATTTGCTACCCACATCAAACTAGTGAACAATCTCTTGTATGAAGTAGTTGTTGCAGTTTGATATTGGTCATACACCCAGTTAGAGTTAACGTTGATCGGATCGTAATTAGGACATCCTTCACCGTTGATGTTGTAACCAAATACCCAAATAGGTTGGTTACCACCGAATACAAACATACCATTTGGATCGACAACAGTAGAAGTAGGGTTCCAGATCATATCTGATCCGTTATCTCCACCAAAGAATGAGTTCTCTCCGAAAGCCATGTGCAAACGAGCACCTGTTTCCAAATCGATCGCATATCCCGGGAACCATCCCATTCCATTTGTTCCAGACGCATCCGGGTTACCATTTTGGTCAACCGATTGACGTGCACGTAATTCACCTGGCTCAGCACCACCTTCGTTCAAGTTGGCGTCACGACCTAATTCAACTACCACACAACGCGTCCATTTAGACTTGTCGGCTGTGATCACGATGTCTACTGATGGCAAGAATGAAATAGAAGCATTCTTACGTGCAGCCGGATATCCGTTGTAAGCCGCTGGAATTGCAAGTGGCATGAAATCACATTGGTAACCAGTTACCTTGTGTGGTCCAATACCTCCGCCCAACAATTTGCTGTACAATTCTTTCGGATCACGACCAGCATCATCCTTATAACAACAAGGGTTCAAGTAAGCTGGTCCTGTGAAAGGATCACATTCTGTAGTCTGATCCGGGTTGTATGTACCTGTACGCAACCAGTTGAATGGTGTCAAAGATGGATCATCCGGTACAAAATCCAACCATTGCTTAGATGAATCAGCAAACTCGATTGCAGAAGACAATGGATCTGCATAACGGTCTTGAACAGAGTTTCCAGATGGCGTACTGTACTTATCTTGGAAGATCTGCACAGACACACCCCACTTCGCGATAACTTGCTCATTCGATTGGTTGATCGCTACTTCTGATGACACAGAGTCAATAGCATTCGCAGGACCACCAGCAGCTGCAGCTTCATTTGCATATCGGTAAATGATCCATTCAGCAGAGTCAATTGCAGTTGTACCTGCTCCGTAGTCACGGAACTTACACTCATAATATCCACCAACTACGTTCAATGGGTCAACTACTTTCACTTGAATTGGTCCACCATTGTAATCGTAAACTGGTCTTTCCATGAATCCGTTTGCAACGATATAGTCTTCAGATGTAGAAGTCAATTGCAACTCATTGTATCCATTACCTGTACCATCGATACGAGTAATACGTGGAGTTTGACCGTAAACTGCATTTTGAACAGTTCCACCCAATTCAGGAGAAACCAAGTGCGGCATCGCAGCTTGTGCGATCAACGGTGAACCATCCGCGTTGATACGTGAACGCAAGTAAGGCATTTTCTGACCATCCAATGCGTCCGGATCATTCGGGTTGTACGTTTTATAGTTGTTGTAACCGTAAGCTACAGCAATATAATAGTATGTTTTGTTGTTTACCAATCCACGGTTACCTGTAGCGAATAAATCCTCAGTAACGCGGAATGTATGGCTGATTCCTTTATCAGAAGCTTCCGCTTTCAATTTAGGAACAGAGAATCCTAACTCTTCGTCAAACTCAAAGTTGATCAAATCTGCAACACCGTTCTTGATATCACATTGTGCTACCAAACGAGCTTTTGTTTTATCATCCAAATCACCTACTGTAGCTTCCTCATCTGACATTTGATAGATTTGGTAACCTTCAAAACGGTAGAATTTGTCATAAACCACAGAACCATCTGCTGGATCGATAATGTTGATCTTATCTTCCTCGATGTATTGCTCACGGTAATTGTTTGAACTGTTCGGGTTATCCAACATCAATACCAACTCGTTACCCAATTCTTGGATAGTCAATACTGGTGCATGAGGTGGTTCCAAAATACGGAAACAGTTATCAAACAACGCTTGTGCTTTAGTATCCGCAGTTTTCAATGCAGTTACTGAAGAGAAGATCTCCCCTTGTGTACTGCGCCCGTAAACGATACCAACTGTAATGTTGTTAACAGCACCTGGTCTCAATGTAAATGGACCAGCAGACTGAACGAAACGACGGTCACCCGGAGGGTTTGAAGTAGAACCTTGTCCTGTTGGCTCAAATTCTGACCATGGGAATCCAGGATCTACACCTTCTGTTGCCCAGTTCAATGTATCTGAATCAGCTGGGAACATGTAGTTGGTTTCAATAGAAGTTACACCTGGTGCACCCGGGAATCCAGTTCCTCCGTAGTACAATTGGTCACCATTTTGCCACAAACCTTTCATGTAGTTATAGAACTGTGCAGCAGAATTCGGGTCAGATTGACCAGCAGGAGCGTTGTTACCTGTGTAGATAGAGAAGTTACGCATACCGTAACGCTCATTATCAGCAATACCATCAGAGTAACCGATACCCAAACCTTTGTAAACGATACCGTTTCCAGCAAGAGCTGCTGCTACAGTAGGGATTACCAACTGACCTGTAGTTGTATCCACATATGGACCAGGGTTATCCAATCCATCCGCATCTTGGTATGGCCCTTCAAAGAAGTCAACACCGATAGCAGGAGGATTTTGACCGTAACCCGGACGTCCAGCTTGAGGCTCATCGTTCAAGTCACCATTGTACATATAAGACAAACCACGAGTTACGTCACAACCAGCGTAGTCATCCGCATAGTTACCCAAATCGGCATCTACATACTGCGAGAAGTACGTGTTGTACAATGTTTGTGTACCACGGTTGATCAACTCATAGTTATAGAACGTCATTTTGTTGATCTCATCATCTGTTGCAAAAGCGAATGCTTGTGCGCGGATCTCCATACCAATTGGATCACCTCCGGATTCTGTGTGGATATTTCCTTTATCGTTGAACACCCACCAGTGAGTTTCGTCACCAAAAAGTGTTACACGACGGTCAGCACCACACACCGGGTCATAAGGACGGTTTAGGTTGTACCAAGGATAATCACCTCCATCGTCAGTATCGCTAGGATCATATACACCATCACCATTGCGATCGTAGAACGGTGCCAAGAACAAATCCTGGAAACGCAATGGATCCCCGTTACCCGGCCATGCATTGATCTGAGCTAACACATCATTTGAAGGAGCTCCAACTTCGTCACATCCTTCATAAGTTGGATTAAACGTATTCGGGTGATTACATTCCCAGTAAGTTACCCAACCAACTACTCCTGCTTTCGAAACAGTAAAGATGTTATCGTAAAGCAAACATTGGTCTGCATCCACGTTCGCATCTCCGTAGTCACGGCGAGCAGTGTCAGATTGAGGAACCGCTGGATTAAAGTTTCCGGTTCCGGCAGTAACTGTTAATGGGCCAGGCCAGAAATCGTTACCATCACTACGGAACTTTACTGCAGCTAATTTCAACTGACCGTTGATATCTTCACCACCCATCCAAAGGGCACCAGCATAGATAGCAGTAACGGTTCCAGTTTTTGGCACTTTATAAGTAGCCAAACCGTTTGCACGGTCCAAGAATAACAAACCACCTGTTTCCAATTGCGCACTAACGTCATTAAAGGCAATGGTCTTGCGGTAGTTCGCAGGAGCACAGTTCGCTCCTTTCGTTGTGGAAGTTGGCTTGCCAGGTTTGGCAGTTCCACTCTTCTTACCGAAGTCGTGGTTGTAAGCCCCTGCGTTAGAGGCTACAACCAAAGCGAATGCTAATGATAAATATTGAATTGTTCGTTTCATACTAAAACATTAATAAACTTAGAAATCAAACTTAACCCCTAAGCGAAGTGTTCTTGGAGCACTGATGTTAAATGGATTCTGAATTTTCATCAAGTAGTAATCTCTGAAAGATTGCTCATCCAATTGATTTTGGATGGATGCTTGATATTCTGCAGCTGCCAAATAACCATCATCGTTCCAGTTTCCTGTCGCACGGTATACACCAAGAACGTTCATTGCATTGAAAAGGTTGGTAGCACGTAAATAAACATTCAAGAATGCCATTTTCTTTTTACCTTCTTTTCCAAATTCCAAGTTGAATGTGCGGTCTAACTGCATATCCAAACGGTACTGCCAAGGCAAACGAGAACCATTCACTGTTCCTGTAATACCTCCAGAGTTTGGACTGATGAATCCTTCACTCGTAATGATGTTTTGAGAAGTGTATGGAGATCCTGAATACACGTTAGTAACGATATTCAAACCTGTGTTCTCCAAAACTTTCACATCACCGATCATTGGACCATTGTAGTCAGCTCCTTCTCCATAACGGTAGTCCATTGTGATCGCAAATGCGTGACGTTGGTCGTATGAATAAGGGAATACACTACGCAAGTTTGGCAATCCAGCTGTTTGCAAACCTGTCAATAATGTTGCAGCAGATGTTGCGTCAGAACCTGTTCCGTCAGCAAACTGCAAAGTATATGCAGCAGTCATACGGATATTTCCAGTACGACGCAAGTCGTAAGAAACTGTCAAACCTTTTACTGTACCAAAGTCACGGTTACCGAAAGTACGGTAAGTGTTTGGATAAGCTTCAAACACGTTGATCAACTGAACGTTGTTACGCTGTTCACGGTAGAATGCAGAGATTTTCAAAGATGATGTTTTCGTCAATACTTGTTGGAATCCAAGTTCGTAATCAATCGTCTTCTCAGGAAGCAAGTTCGGGTTGTTAATGGTATTCGATCTAGACTCAATGAACTGATAATCGATTGGGTTGAAACGTGCTCCTGTTGTAGGACGTTTCGTCAAGATATCATAATGAGCAAAGAACGAAGCTTCGTCAGAGATAGGGAATGAGAACGCAACACGAGGCATTACATTAATTTGTGCCTTGTAGTCTTGGAATGCATCTGCTGTTACTTTACTTTGTGTAGCATTAGATGGGTTTTTCAACCACGGTGCAATACCTGCTGCCCCACGAACTACTTTAGGATCTTCTACAACGATTCCGTTTGCATCATACCAGGTATCTCCATTACGGAAACCATTGATCGCAGTTGGATTCGTTACATCGTTTACATAAACAACATAATCATCACCCATTGACTCAGGAATAGCAACCCATCCGTAAGTTGTTGGATCAGACTCTGCAATTGCACGTGCCTCTGAAACATTGTTTGCAGAATATACCAAGTACTTATCCTTCAATACAGGTTGGTTCGCATCAAATACATCAACACGTACACCTACGTTGAATACGATATCGTTGAATGCAAACTTATCCATGATATATCCAGCAATATAAACCGGCTGGTAAGAACCGATGAAACGACGGTAGTTACCGTTCTCATCAAATTCCTCGAAATACTTTTGGATATCCGTTTGACCTTTCACTTTTTTACCTGTGTGATCATATCCATAATAGTTCACGAAGTTGTTTCCTGAATTCAACAATTCATCCGGAGAGAACATATCCAATTGGAACGTATTTGGATCCATGTTATCGATAACAAGGTAATCGATACCAGCAGGATCGTACCCTAACTTCTCACGCAAATTGTAATCAAAGAATGACTGATCATCATTATTTTGCTGACCACCGTAAACACCACCGTTAGCAAATGCATAACCAGCATTCAAACGGTCGTAAGAGATTTGTTGGTAAGACCCAAAATCTTGGATGTGTGGGTTAGCAAGATCCAACTCGGAAATGTGGTTATTTGCCAACAAACGCGCAACAGTCCACAATTCAATTGGTCCTGCATTTCCGTTTGACCATCCACGGTCCCAACGTTGCTCATATTCAACACCCAAAGAGATCGAGTGGTCACCGATGTTTACCGATCCAGAACCAGTTACACGGAACTGATCATTCTCAGATTTTCCAAATCCGTTGTTCGGTGTTCCAATGTTATTCCAAATTCCATATACATCTGTTGGTACATCACCATTACGCAATGCACGTCCTTGCTGAATTTGCAACAATGTATTGTAGTTTCCATTTGGATCGCCTGCGTAAATGTCATAGTACTGTTGAGTAATCGCAGCCAAAGCACTATTCGTTTCAGATGGCGTGAAATAAACCATTACCTCATCCGGAACCGCTCCTTGAACTTGGTTACCCGTTGCAGGATCGAATTGATACGTGGTTTGATAACGACGATCGAAGTATCCAACATGTCCGTAATTGAACAAATTGAATTTGTGGTTCTTGTCGTAGTACTCGTCTTTTGACTTCGAGAAGTCAACCATGATATTGTACAACGCAGACTTGATACGAGAAGAAGACCCTTCTGCTTTATTCGAGAAACGTTGTGTAAAACGTCCGTAAGCACGCCAATCCAAACTCTTGTATACTCCGTAGTTTGAGAAGTTCATTAAAGAGTTTGTGTAGCTATAGTTACTTCCGTAATTGTAGTTAAATGATCCACCAAAAGTCAAGTTAATTGATGGTCCCGTATTCACATCGATCTTTCCAGAACCCGTCAAGGTTGCTGTAGCAGCATTCATTCTCCATGCTGTTTTCTCGAAATCACTAGCGCGCAAGAAATATGCATTGTGGAACGTTCCATTTCCATCTGCAGCAGCACGAACCGGTGAAGACAACAGCGCATCACGTGCATCTTTCTTGATACGGTAACTTCCTCCGTTTAAAGGACGGCTATCTAATTCACTTGTGTAGTTCAAAGACACCAAGAAACCAAGAATTGGTTTTGTCTTCTTACCTGTTGAATCTTTCTTCATCAACAATGGACCGGCCAACATTCCTTCGATAAGGTTGTAACCAAATTTATCCAAACCGATCACTTTCCCGTCATAACCATCTGGGTCTTGACCTTTAAAGTAAAAACCTGAAGTTACAGCTTCGATCGAACCAAAATACTTCGCAGACGGACCACGAGTAGTAACCGAGATAATACCACCGGTAGCATCCCCGTAGTTCGCAGGAAGACCTCCGGTAATAACCGAAACCTCTTCAATAGCTGACTTTGGAAGGTTAGAAGAACCACGCACTTTGATACCATCAATGAAGAAATAAGTACCATCCGAACGTGAACCACGAACAGAGATAGCACCCGAACCTTCATTCGTGCTTACACCACCCACAGTGGATGCCACACCGGCAGCACTACGAACAGGTAAACGCGAGATGTCTTCGCGTGTAATTGTAGCTCCAGACGGACCACCATCCTTTTCGATAAGTGGCACCTTGTAGGCAACTACGACAACTTCCTCGATCATTTGAGCATCTTTTGGGAAGCCCAATTCTGTATTGTCCAAGAAGGTAATACGATCGGAAGAAATGATCACCCCTTTAATGGCGGTAGCTTGATAG
>CAYLJB010000071.1:0-788 GCA_964383785.1 uncultured Fluviicola sp. | reverse complement strand
GCCTTCACCAGGGTTACTGATTTCCACGTCGTACGATCCTGGAGCGAGGGAGTTAACCTGGAACTTTCCGTCAAAATCGGTTGTAGCCGACCCACGGAGCTGTCCATTTTGTTTAACGGCAATCAAACAGTTTGGAATTGCCTCTTTGCTTTCCTTATCAATAACACTACCACGGAGTGTTCCCAATCCTGATTGAGACCATCCGCAAAGTGCTGTTAACAAGATACTTGCAAACAACAAGTTGAGTTTTCGCAACATAAGTACAGTTTAATTATACATCTATTTTTCGTGTAACAAAGCGTGTAAATATAGTAAAAATCGATGTGTTAACATTTCTTAAATAAGAATTGAGGCACACTGATTCTTAACAGAGATTAACAGCTAGCGAATTTAACGAGACTTACATTTACGCTGTTTTTCAATAAAATAGGGGCTTGAAAGCCAACACTATTTTAATTATCAACAACTCTTCATTATTTTTGAGCCATGAAATTGGTTCAGACTTTTAATTTAAATGACGTTTTCATTTATTGTATGGAAATCGATCCAAAACAGTCTGAATTCATGGCAGAAAGCTTGACTGAAAATGAGAAGATTAAGCTCGAGTCCATCCAACATCCTATTAAAAGATTGGAATACCTTGGCTCCCGCCATTTAAAACATCAATTGTTTGGATATCAAGATATTTTCTACGACAATACCGGAGCACCATATTTGGAAAAACAAGGATACATTTCCCTTTCACACGCCTACCCTTTTGTAGTTCTCGCAGTTTGCGAAAACCATCC
>CAYLJB010000070.1:233-15528 GCA_964383785.1 uncultured Fluviicola sp. | reverse complement strand
GCCACTAGAAGACCGCACCGTAACGGTGTCGCGTGCACGATTTTCGGTGGATTATCCCGCAGCTTTCATGCTGGTTGCTGCCATGAATCCCTGTCCGTGCGGCTATTACAATCATCCGGAAAAAGAATGCGTGTGCGCACCGGGTACCGTACAACGCTACCTGAATAAGATCTCAGGTCCATTGCTCGACCGCATCGATCTGCATGTGGAAGTCACTCCCGTATCGTTTAATGAATTGGCCTACGAACAAGCCGGCGAGGACAGCACCAGCATTCGGGATCGGGTGATTCAGGCACGTTTGATCCAACAGGCGCGTTATCAGGATTCAGAAACCCATTGTAACGCGCAAATGACGCGATCGGAATTACTCAGTCATTGCGCAATTTCTGAGGAAGGAAGGACCTTGCTAAAAAATGCCATGGATCGTTTGGGACTTTCAGCTCGGGCTTATGATCGGATTCTAAAAGTGGCGCGTACCATAGCAGATCTGGACAAATCCGAAATCATCGATCTACAACATTTGAGTGAGGCGATCCAGTTGCGCAGTTTGGATCGGGAAAATTGGGCGGGCTAAAGCTCGATTTGCGGAAATGCTTGAGCTATCAAGGATTCTTTTGAAGGAGCATCAGTCAGGTGGGTCAACATGCGAGCTCCCGGTTCGATCACCATCCACGAGGTACAGTGATCAAGCGCCAGGTCCAGGTCGTGTGTTGCCATCACCACCACTTTTTGCATTTTCTGAGCCACTTCTTTGAGCATCGACATGACCCGTAACTTTCCGGGATAATCCAAAAACGAAGTCGGTTCATCCAGCAAAATGATCGGTGTCTCCTGGATCATTGCCCGGGCAATACTTGCGCGCTGGCGTTCCCCATCCGAAAGTTGAGAAGTTGGTTGATCCAGTAAATGGGTCAAATGAAAATCTTTGGCACACGTTTCCACCACTTGAAGATCCGAATCACTTAGGAAGCCGAAAGCTCCGGTATACGGAAAACGTCCAAGTGACAGGTACTCACGCGTAGACATGTGGTCCAAGCCCGGAAAGGAATTGTCCACTTTGGCGATCAATCTCGCGCGGTCTTCGCTGGTCATACCTACCAGATCTTGCGTTGACCAGTGGACGCTTCCAGACAACTTGAGATCTCCTGTCAGGAACTTGAGCAAAGTAGATTTTCCAGAACCGTTTGCTCCGATAAGGGCTACAAAATTCCCCGGAACCAATTGAAGTTTTGGAACCTGAAAAAGCACTTCCCTGCGCTTTACGATCACTTCCCTTAACTCAAGCATGGGTTTTGCGATTAAGTAACAACAACACAACCACCGGAGCTCCTAAAAGCGAGGTCAAGGAATTTACAGGAAGCACAACCCATGGTTCCAGGATCCGAATCAACATGGAACAGAAAAGTAGCACGATCGCTCCCAAAATTGCAGATGTGAACAACAAATACCAATGGTTCGACGTGCGGAGATACATTCGCACGAGATTCGGAATGATCAAACCAATGAAGGCTATCGGTCCGCAATACGCGGTAACCAACCCTGTTAAAATCGAAACGATCAGAATCACGAAGATACGCAAGCGACTCACGCGAACTCCCAAAAGTGATGCTTGTTGCTCGCCCAATTGCAAGGCGTTCAAACCTTTCACCAAGGGCAAAACAGCAAGCACTCCAACAAGGAACACCAAGGAGATCCAACCGATCTGATCCAAATTGACTTGTTGCAAAGATCCAAAACTCCACATAGTAAAGGATTTCACTGCGCTTCCATCTGCTTTAGAGATCAACAGACCTGTAATGGCAGACGCAAATGTCCCGAGCATCATTCCGACCAGTAATAAGGAAACAGTTGAACGTATCCTTGCTGCCAAAGCAAACATCAATAAACCGAAAAGGACTGCACCTAAAGCCGCGGCAACCGTCACACTGATATCGAAGATCCAGCCTGTGAGAAACTCGCTTCCCAACAACAAAAGCGCAACGAGCAACTGAGACCCTGAAGTGATCCCAAGGATGGATGGCCCGGCCAATGGATTATTGAGCGTGGTTTGCAACAAAAGCCCACTGATCGAAAGCGCCATGCCGGCAATGACAGCAATGAATACTTCCGGAATTCGAAACAAGGTAAACAGTTCCCAAGATTGAGCAGAGTGCGCAAATGAAAACCACTGATCAGAACCATGAGGATAGCCCAATGCAATTGTGATCAATATCAGTAACACCAATACCAATACGGCAAATTTTATATTTAGCGACCGGCTACGCATGGCCCCAAAAATACATCAATAAATAGGAATTAAGGCAAGAGCCGCTTGTAGAAATAGAGCTTACCGGGTTGCTGGTGACCGATGCGAATAAAATCTTGCAAGAGCCAATCGGGGTGAATGGTACTCATTTCCCAGAAATAACTGGTGCGGTGCATGTAGCTGTAAACCTTGCCTTTTTTGTAGGTTTGGAAACTAGCAAGCTTCGGATTGATCTTTTTAAGACCAGCTAAAGTTGTCGCTTCAGCATTGATCCAAATAGCACAAGATCGCTCGTCTTTACTAACGCGTTCTAAGGTCAAAGCCAAACTTGCGGTTCCTTTTTCGGGAGCGTAGAGGTAATCAATCCCTGCATCACGCATGATCCCAGCTAAAAAACTTTCACCTGCCGGTGCATACCACACATCGCTTGTAAGACAGCCAGCCAATACTTTTTTTGACTTTGTTTGAGGTTTATCAGCTTTGAGTTTCTCATAATTCGAACAGAGCTGGTCGAAATAGGCAGCCGCCTCTTTATCACGACAAATCAAGGCACCAAACACTTTGATCCATTCAGCTTTTCCTAGGGGATGCGCCTCTTCCCAATCGTAGTTCGGCATACAATTGATGCCCAAAGAGAGCAGTTTATCAGCATTCGGGAAGTCTTGACCAAAACCACTGTACATGACCAAATTGACCTTACGCGCCAACAGATCTTCCGGAGCAAGTTGTTGGTCAAATGATACCGGCATGACCTTTCCCTGATCAATTCCTTTGCGAACGGCAGGATTCCAGACATACTGTTTGTCGGTGGTGATCGCAATTACGTTTAATGCTTTCAATTCGTGGAGCATGCCAATGAAGGTAGTAGACAAAGCCGCCATATGCTTCACCGGAACGTCTATTCGTACCAAATCGTTTGGAAGCTTAACCTCCTCCCCGCGTTTTACCAAAGCATATTTACGCTCCACCTTTCCCGTTTTTGGAGAAAAGATCGTCAGAGTCTGGTAATTCCCGCTTGAATCCAAATCAAAATGTCTGGCAAACCCATCTCTGCCTTTTTGTATCGCAGATTTATCAGCTGGAGTGCAACTGAAAACCAAAAACAACAATAAACTCAAGTAAAATACGGTCCTCATTTCAACAAGCCTTTCATTTTCTGGGCAATTGCTTTTTCTTGCTCGCTTCCCGAATCGAGTTCGTCTATGATCCGTTGAAGATCTCCTTGATTTCTATTTTGGGAAAGTTTGTAAGCGGCATCCACTTTAAAAGGCTCCAAACGCGCCACCACGATCTCCTTCATGTAAGATTCAAGCATTTCTTTTGGCAAAGAATTTACGTCGTGTGGATTCTCACGACCACGTTCAAAATGTTCCGAAACAGCTTGCAGGTGCTTTTGGATCTCGTCGGCTGTTAGCAAGCTTAAACTACCCGAAACGTGCACTGCTTGATAATTATATGTTGAAACATTGGCGTGATCATACAAACCAGCACTCACGTATGCCGAGGGACCGGTAACCACCCATTTCGCCAAAGCGCCATTTTTGATCAATGAAGCCTGAGGATTAACAGCAGCTAGATGAAATTCAATACAAAACGCCTCACTGTTTCCACACAGGTAAAATGGAAGATGTGAGACCAAGGGAAAGCCATCCATCCCATTCATCAGGAAAGCACCAAAACGATTATTATCCAAAAAAGAAAAGATCTCTTTTTCATCTTTTTCTCTGAATTCATTCGGGATGTACATATTTCCATTGCTTTAGACCAAAGATAACATTGCAAACGAGGAATAAGGATGCCATTCGTGTAAAATCAAAAAGTTTAACAATTTAAAAATCCTGCATTTTCACGTTAGATGCGTTTCCGAATTCAAGACAGTCCTCTGCCACTTCGTATCTTTAATAAAACTACCTTTGTAAAAAAACAGACGCATGCGTTTTTCCGAGTATCCCATAGATCAAGCAATAAAAACACAATTGGAGACTATTGGATTTAAACGACCAACAGACATCCAATACAAATCCATTACGCCCATTTTGGATGGAGAAGATGTATTTGCTGTTGCGCAAACGGGAACAGGAAAAACTGCCGCTTTTGCCATTCCGATCATTCACAGACTCACCAAGATCCCAAACAAACCAAAGGCGCCTATCTGTTTGGTCCTTGCTCCTACTCGTGAGCTTGCTGAACAGATCACACGCGTGTTTAACGAAATTGCTGAGCAAACAACCGTGCGTGCAGTTTGCGTTATGGGAGGGGTAGAACAGAAAGATCAGATCAAGAAATTGCGCAACGGAATTCACATCGCAGTAGCTACACCGGGTCGTATTTTCGATCTTAGGGCTCAAGGAGAATTATCGCTGGAACACTTGCAATTTCTGGTAATGGACGAAGCGGACCGTATGTTGGACATGGGATTTGCGCACGACATGCAAGCAATCCATAAACTTTCTCCCAAAAACCGACAAACGCTTTTCTTTTCGGCAACGATCTCCAAAAAGATCAAAGCGGTTGCTTACGACTTGGTTCGTGACGCGATTCGTATTCAGATCTCACCAAAAGACCTGGTATCTAAAAACGTTGAACACGCTTTCATTCGCGTAGAGATGGATGACAAACGCTTCTTCCTCGAGAATATGATCAAAGAATATGAGGAGTTGCGTTTTGTGGTTTTCGTAAGAACGAAAGTTCGCTGCGAACGTGTGGTTGCTGCCATGGAGCGAGTGGGCGTCTCATCAGAAGCACTTCACGGCGGAATTGAACAGCAAGACCGATTTGCCATATTAGAACGTTTTCGCAAAGGTGAAAATCGCATTTTGATCACAACTGATGTTGCGGCCAGAGGAATCGACATCCCGTCAGTGGATTACGTCATCAACTACGACCTTCCTGATCAGGAAGAGCAATATGTGCACCGCATTGGTAGAACCGGTCGTGGAGATAAAAAAGGACAGGCACTTGCATTTTGCAGTCCGCAAGAAGAAGCATTGTTAAAAGCAATTGAAACTTACATCGGAACGGAGATCGAGGAATTGGAAATCGACAAGAACGAGTACAAGACCATTCTTAACGACAGCGAGGATCTTACCTACAACTGGCAAAAACTGATCGATCAGGCCAATGAAGAGGAAGGCAAGAACGATTCCTGGTAAACACAAAAAAAAAGAGGAGGAAAACTCCCCCTCTAGCTCCTATTTATTGAAAGTTATTCCTGAGCACTTGCCAAAGCGTACATCAATCTTATCTCCTGCATTTCTTCTTGCATCATGTCGTTCGATTTGAGGATAATACTCAATCCGCTATTCGGGTCATAAACTGTTACCGTCTGATGCGGCATGCGCAAATGTTCATACTGACTGATATCAATCAGCGCCAGTTGCGACCGCAATACAATTTGATCTTTAGCAACAGTGTAGGAATGCGCAAATTTGTAATTGATCAAAGCCAACGATTCGGGGTTTTCCTGCCATTCAAGTTGCTTTTCGAGGGCAACATACAAATTCATCATGCGCACCGTAACTGGGTCACAATCTGACTTAGTTTGAATCAACTTCATGGAATTCTGACTAAAAACACTAGCAAACACCATCCAGACATTCACTAAAAGAAGTAACATTTTTCTCATGATTTCAACTATTAAATGGAACACTCCAACTACCCAAAGCGTGCTTTTTCGATTGGTCCTTTTTAAGTTAAGAAAAGAAAAATGTAAAAAGAAATTTGTGTGATATTTAACAACAACTTAGTAGATGTTCACTTCTCGCTCCAAGAGTACACCGAATTTTTCGTGAACAGTATCCAACACCAGTTGTGAAAGTGCGTAGATCTCATCACCAGTCGCACCTCCATAGTTTACCAAAACCAGGGCTTGCTTTTCGTGCACACCACAATTGCCTTTTCGGAAACCTTTCAATCCGCATTGCTCAATCAACCATCCGGCGGCTAACTTTTCAGTTCCATCTGCTTGAGGATAATGCGGTGCATTCGGGTGAGAACCTAAAATGCGCTGTGCCAACTCTGCGGAAACAACCGGATTTTTGAAAAAACTACCGGCATTTCCTAAAACTTTTGGATCTGGCAATTTGCTTTGTCGGATTCGAATTACCGCTTCTGAAATTGATCTCACCGTTAAATCCTGAACACCCATTGCTTCCAACTCCTGCTGAATGGCACCATATCCTGTTTGAAAACTTGGTTTTTTACTAAGGTTGTATCGAACGGCTGTGATGATGTACTTGTTTTTCAATGCGCGCTTGAACACACTTTCGCGATATCCGAAAGCACATGCTTCTTTGGAAAAGGTGACCACCTTACCTGTTTCAATCTCCAATGCATCCAATGAATGAAAAACATCTTTGATCTCCACACCGTAGGCCCCAATATTTTGCATAGGCGACGCTCCAACACTTCCAGGAATCAAACTTAGATTCTCAATTCCACCCCATCCATTTTGAACCGTATATTGTACGAATTCATGCCACACTTCACCTGAACCGGCTTCAACCAACAAAACATCACCCTGTTCTTCTAAAACGCGTACTCCTTTGATCTTATTGACGATGACAAAAGCGTGAACCGGCTTTGTAAACAGGATATTACTTCCTCCACCCAAAATAAGCAAGGGCAATTTATCAGCATTCAGAGCCAAAGCATCTTTGAGCTCGTCAATAGAATGAACCTCGGTTAACGCGTCTGCTTGGACATCGATTCCGAAAGTGTTGTATGCTGCAAGAGAAACATTGAAGCTTGTCATGTTGCAAAATAAGTCATAAAAAAAATGGCAGCGATCTTATCACTGCCATTTCGTTCACTATTCGTTGTTAACGAATTGAATTATCTAAAGATGATCTCGTAAGGCATGCGCATTTGAATACCCGTCCAAGCATCTAATTTTGCAAATTTCTCCAGTGCTTCATCGATCACTTTTGGTGTTTTTGTGCGCTTAATTTTCATTGTAGCGTCAGACTCCTGCTCTTCAATCTTTTCAATGATCTCAGCAAACGGATCTTCTTTCACTTTCGGATAATGACGCACAACCGCCTCTTTCACTTTCGCTGCTTTCGTGGCGTAAGCCAAAGCATCTTGTAAACCACCTATTTTATCAACCAAACCAATGCGCAAAGCGTCTGTTCCAGTCCATACACGGCCTCTTGCAACAACTTCTACCTGAGCGGCGGTCATTCCACGTCCATCCGCAACACGCTTTTTGAACTGACCATAGATCCCCTCTACTCCATTTTGCACGCGCGCCATTTCATCCGGACTCAATCTTCGGTTCAAGGATAACACGCTGTGAGAATGCGTTTGCACACGGTCGAATGTCAAGCCAAGGTTATTCTCTAGCATGGCCCCCGTGAAAGGAATCACTCCAAAAACTCCAATGGAACCGGTAATCGTTGTTGGCTCAGCGAAAATAGTTTCAGCCGGAGTAGCGATGTAATATCCTCCGGAAGCGGCAAGATCGCCCATCGATACAACCAACGTTTTAGATTGCGCAATTAAATTTGCCTCCCTCCAGATCTCTTCAGAAGCCAAAGCACTTCCCCCTGGACTATTGATTCGGAAAACAACAGCTTTGATGTTTTTATCCAAGCGCACTTCACGCAGGTGTTTACAGATCTCTTTCGACGTCATTTCATCTCCATCCACAGAAATTGCTCCTTCAGCAGTAACTACAGCCACATTTGCTTCATCTGTAGAAATATTCATTTGCTCAACATCGAACACTTTCTTCGCATATTTCTCGAAAGCCATCAATTGAGACAGATCTTTTAGCTCCGCTTTTTTCGCTACCAATTCCTCAACTTCATCGCGGTATTTGATCCCATCGATCAACTTGTATTTTAGGGCATCATCCATTCGGGCAACGCGCACATTTTCTGCAATATCGTTCAATTTCGCAGCAGGCAATTTTCTGTCTTTGGCAATATCTTTTACCATATCATTCCAAATAGACTGCAAGTAGCGATTCACCTGCAAACGACTTGAGTCGCTCATGTTCTCACGGAAATACGGCTCAACAGCACTTTTAAAATCGTTGTTTGATCCACGAATCACCTGCATTTCCAAGCCGAGTTTGTCAAAGGTTTTCTTGAAAAACATCAATTCAGCACCCAAGCCCACGAATTCCATGGCGGTGTTTTCAAATCCGTAAACCTCACTAGCGGCAGAAGCGATGTAGTATTGTTTTTGAGTCACCATTTCACCCGTCAAGTAGGCTACTACAAACTTTCCTGATTTGGTAAAATCATGGATCGCTTGACGCAATTCGTATGCTGTAGCGTAACCACAACTCACATTACCGAGTTCCAGGTACAATCCTTTCACACTTTTATCAGCTGCTGCTTCATCGAGTCCTTTGATCAATTCCGCCAGACCAATCTTATTATTCATGGCAAAAGTGGTTGAATTGAAGGATTTGTCAGCGCGTTCAGCAATCTCCCCGTTTAACTGTAGGTGCAAAACAGCCGTTTGTTTGATCTCAGGAGTTTCAGAGAACAAGCCGCCTAATACGATCAACCAAAAGATCCAGCCTAACAATGACAAGATCATCGATGCGATAAGTGATGGCCAAAATATTCTCCAAAATGAAACGGTAACTTTCGTGGTAGACATATTCAAAAACTTTTTTTTAGAACAAAATTACAGTTCATAGAGCTCTAGGTTGCTAAAAAAAGTATCAACATTCAAAACTTAAAGCCATCTGGATAGAAATACGGTATGAATGGCGAAAGGCTTATTTTTGAAAAATGAATACAGCAGTATTAAGTATTGGAAGCAACATCGGAGATCGTTTGCAATGGATCCGAAATGCATACCAGTACCTAAAAGAATCAGGAGTGCATACAATTTGCGATTCTTCTGTTTATGAAAGTGAAGCATGGGGCTTCGAGTCGAAGAATTCATTCTACAATACCGCGATCGTTGTTGAAACAAGCTTAAGTCCGGAAGAATTACTGGATCAAATCCACCGCATTGAGTACTTCTTGGGCCGCCAACGTACAGAGAACGGATTGTATTCTTCACGAAACATCGATATTGATATAATCTTTTTTAACGAAATAGTTATCCACAATCCCAACTTACAGATACCACACCCACTTTTACAGGAGCGAAACTTCGTGTTAGCCCCATTAAACGAGGTGATTCCGAACTTTGTTCATCCTGTTCTAAACTTGCCAATACATGCGCTCTTTCAACAATCTAACGACAGAATCAAGGCGTTTGTCGTTCATTCCCCTCTATTTAACAGACAATAAATGCGTGATTTTCTGAATGCTAATTATTTTTTTGTTTAATATTGCAGGGAATTTTATTGAGGTCGAACAAACAATTTAATATGAAAAAGCAAAGTATCAAAGGATTAGCTTTTGTTGTTGCAGCCGGATCACTTGTTTCAAGTTGTGATTTGTTAAAGGATTTGCAGTACACTGTTACTCCTTCTCCATTGGAAATGCACGGCGATAGTGTTCGTGTAAAAGTAGATGTGACTTTCCCTGAAAAAGGAATCAAAAAGAAAGCATCTGCTGAAATCACACCAATGTTGGGTGGAACAGCGTTGAAAACTATCACTGTTCAAGGTGAAAAAGCAACTGGAAACGGTTCTGTTATTCAGTACAAGCCAGGTGGAAAAGTAACTTACACAGACGTTGTAGCTTACAAACCTGAGTTTGAGTACACAGAATTGATGGTTACTGGAAAAGTTTACAAAGGAGGTAAAGAGAAAAAAGATAAGTTCACTGATACTGAAATTGCTAAAGGTACGGTTATCACTCCATACTTGGTAAACAAGGATTTCCGTGTGATTTACGAAAAAGACAACTTCCAACGAGTTACTGAGCAATCAACTATTGCCCAGTTCAACTACGAGAAATCTAAGTCTGACGTTCGTAAAACTGAATGGAAAGATAAAGACATGGTTGATCTTCAAGCATGGTTGACTGCAGCTCAGTCTAACCCTAAGATCAATATCAAATCAATCAACATCACAGGTTTTGCATCTCCTGAAGGGGAAGTTGGTAAAAACGAATCATTGTCAACTGATCGTGCTAACTCAGCAAAAGCTGCTATGATCGAATTGGCGAAGAAAGCTAAAAACGACAAAGCACAAACTGAAGTTTACAATTTGGCTGGACGTGGTGAGGACTTCGACGGGTTCAAAGTTGAATTGCAGAAGAATGCTAAGATCAAGCAAGAAGACAAAGATTTGATCTTGCGCGTATTGCAAATGTATGCTGATCCTAACCAACGTGAAACTGAAATGCGTAACCTTGGAAAATCATTTGTTGAATTAGACAAATCAGTTTTCCCTTTATTGCGTCGTGCTGAAGTAAAAGTTGTTTACGATCTAACTGGATACTCTGATGAGGAATTGAAAGCTATTTCAGTTTCTGATCCTCAAAAATTGACTATCGAGGAGTTGTTGTTCACAGCTACTTTGACTGAAGATTTGAACGAGAAATTGCGTTTGTATCGTGAGGCTGAGAAGAAAGATCCATCTGATCACCGTGCAGCTAACAACGTTGGAGCAGTTTTGTACCAACAAGGTAAAGTTGCTGAGGCTAAATCTCAATTCGAAAAGGCAAACAGCTTGAAAGATAACGCTATCGCGAAAAACAACTTGGGTGCAGTTGCTGGAGTAAACGGAGACCGCGCTAAAGCTTCTCAATTGTTCGCTCAGGCAGGTGGAGCTGGTTCTGAAGTTTCTTACAACAAAGGAATCATCGCTATCCAAAACGGAAAATACAACGACGCTATCAGCGCATTTGGTTCTGAAAACACATTCAACAAAGCTCTTGCTCAATTGTTGAACGGTGATGCTGCAAGTGCTGTTAAAACTGTTGACGCCTCTAAAGACAAAGAAAGCGGTCAAGGGTTCTACTTGAAAGCAATCGCTGCTGCTGACCAAAACGATTTGGCGAAAGTAGTTAGCAACTTGAAGAGCGCAATCGGAAAAGATGCTGCTTGGAAAGCTAAAGCTGCTAAAGATCGTGAGTTCTTGAAATATGCGGAAGACGCTTCAATGTCTTTCATCAAGTAATTTCATAACCATATTTGAAAGTCCTGACTCCAGCAATGGATGTCAGGACTTTTTCTTTACCTTAAAACCTAAAACCAAATTTATGTCACGTTTTTTCTTGAATGCTAAACACTGGCAAGTTTTTATATTACAGTTCGGAACTGCTTTTGTCGGGATGATCTTTTACATGATCGGAATGATCAGTTCGATTAAATTTGTGACCACCTACACTCCCAATCCCTATGGTGGACCACCAAGTATGTCCGAGACCATGCCCTTTCATTTTACAGCTGGTTCGATCGCATTGCTGGTAATTGCCGGAATTTTCCTTATCGTTTCAAGCGTTACGCAATTTGGGTGGATGTGGGCGATCGGCACGAAGTTAGGCGCCTATTTCTCAGAAGAGACCCGTAAACTGAATGTCAAACGATTCAAGATATTCTTTATTTATCCGTTAGTTTATCTTCCCCTAGTTGGTACATTGTTTCCCTTACTTCTATTTTCTGCGAACAGCTCTAATTTCAATCCGGTATTAATGGGAATCACCTTGATCCTAATCATTTTTGGGCACCTTTTTGCCATGTTCTGTATGATCCACACGATCTATTTTGTTGCCAAAACATACAAATCAGCAGTGATGCAACGTGAAGCTCATATTGGTGATTACATTGGTGAGTTCTTCGGAGTTTGGTTCTTTCCGGTAGGAATCTGGATCCTGCAACCCAACATCAATAAATTGGTAAATCCGGCTCAAGGAAAAGCTACATTGGATTCCCCGAATACAGACACCTTCAATCAGGTTGACTTTTAAAGGAATTAGATAAAGGAAAAATCAACACGTCGGTTTAATTGTTTGCCGGCTTCCGTTTCATTATCCGCAATGGGATCTTTTTCACCTTTGAATTCGATCTGAATGCGATCTCGCGCCAATCCTTGCGAAACAAAATAATCGATGATTGCCTGGGCTCTGCGTTGACTCAGGTCCACGTTGTAAATATCCGAACCTACGGCATCAGTATGTCCGGTAACCTTGATTCGAAGATCGGAATGCCCCAAGACTACTTTCACCATATTATTCAGATAAGGTTTGTACTCGTCTTTGATCTCCGTCTTATCAAAATCAAAATAGATCGGTTGAAATACAAAGTTCTTGCGTTCTTTGTCGCGTATTTCCGGAGCCTTGCGCCCTTTCTTCAGATCGTCCACAAAGATTGGTCGCCACGACTGCAAGGCCACCACCGTTGGATTCACCGTCACCGCTTCTTTGGTTCTGTATAGAACGACCTTTCCGGACACACCGCGACATTCCACACTCGTGAATTTGCCTTGCAAATAGCCCGTTGAGTCAATGTAATCCAACACAAACTCCATGTTGCACCAACGGTTTCCGGACACATCCTTCTTCTTCTCTACAACCGTCTGTTTGATATCGGCATGATTTCCCGTGATCTGACCTTTCAGTTTCTTCACAACAAAGCCGTCTTTACCCGGAATCTCCTCCCGTGTTCTCGCACTGAAATCAGTGGCTCCTGTAAACTCAAGATAAACAATACTTGC
Organism: uncultured Fluviicola sp.; assembly: GCA_964383785.1. GTDB lineage: Bacteria > Bacteroidota > Bacteroidia > Flavobacteriales_D > Crocinitomicaceae > Fluviicola. Next base: position 2,707 of record CAYLJB010000070.1, on the reverse strand, counting down.
CTGCTCGATCTTCTGTCCATCACGAATGAGTATACCTTGCCAATTCCCTTTTAACTGAGAAAAGACAAACTGAGTGAGCAACAAAAACGCAACAAGTACTATCGACCGCATAAACTGTTTTTCGAAAAAACGCGAAAAAGGTTGCCTTTTACAACTTTTTTTTGTGCAATTTGTTCTATAATTGAAAAACGAGAAAACAGTACACATGAAAGTATTTTTAATTAGTTGTCTTGCCATTGTAAGTCTTGCCTGTATGACAAAGAGCGAAGACCATACCATTTATCAATTCAAAGTAAAAGATATCAACGGAAATGAATTTGATCTTTCTTCCTTGAAAGGTAAAAAGGTCATGATCGTAAACACTGCTTCAAAATGCGGTTTGACACCACAATACGAGCAACTGGAAACGATCTACAAGAAGTACATGGAAAAGAATTTTGTGATCATTGGCTTTCCGGCGAATAATTTCTTGGCACAAGAGCCGGGAACGGATGAAGAGATCGCTACTTTTTGCAGCAAGAATTACGGTGTTACTTTCCCGATGATGAGCAAGATCTCGGTAAAGGGAAAGGACATGCATCCTTTGTATAAATTCTTGACAACGAAAGACCTAAATGGGCATTCAGACAACAAGGTGAGTTGGAACTTTCAAAAATATTTGATCGGTGAAGAAGGCCATTTGGAAATGGTTGTTGAACCTGGAACTTTACCTACTGATCCAACTGTAATATCATGGATCGAGAACTAAAACGAACGTTCAGAAAAATGATCTGAGATTTATCGTTAATAACTACATAAATTGTGGATAAAAAGAGGGATTCAAGCTGATTTGAGTCCCTCTTTTTTGTTCCTTAATCCTTATCTTTGCTTTCATGCCTTATCGGCAAAATCATAGACTAAAATTATGAGTGAAGAATTAAAGAATAATGATTATTCAGCGGATAATATTCAGGTCCTCGAAGGATTAGAAGCAGTTCGTAAACGTCCGGGTATGTACATCGGTGATGTGGGTGTGAAAGGACTCCACCACTTGGTGTATGAAGTTGTAGATAACTCGATCGATGAGGCGCTTGCAGGACACTGTGATACCATTTCCGTAAGCATCAATGAAGATAATTCAATCAAAGTAGTAGATAACGGACGTGGAATTCCTACCGGAATCAATTCGAAAGAAGGGAAATCTGCTCTTGAGATCGTAATGACCGTGTTACACGCCGGTGGTAAGTTTGACAAAGACACGTACAAGGTTTCCGGTGGTTTGCACGGTGTAGGTGTTTCATGTGTGAATGCTTTGTCAACACATTTGAGCGCTGTAGTTCACCGTGAAGGAAAGATCTTCCAACAGGAATACAACATCGGTAAACCATTATATGATGTTAAAGTAATTGGTGAGTCGAACAAAACTGGTACAGAAGTAACATTCAAACCGGATGCAAGCATCTTTGATGTTACGGAATACAACTACGATACTTTGGCAGCTCGTTTGCGGGAGTTGGCTTTCTTGAATAAAGGGATTACGATCACTTTACAAGATTTGCGCGATTTGAATGAAAATGGCGAACCAAGAAATGACAAGTTCTATTCTGAAGGTGGATTGCAAGAATTCGCGCAATACTTGGATCGTAACCGTGAGCCTTTGATTCCGGATGTGATCTACTTCGAAGGAGAACGCGATGGCATTCCGGTTGAAGTTGCAATGACTTACAATACATCTTACACAGAGAATATTCAGGCTTACGTTAACAACATCAACACGCATGAAGGAGGTACTCACCTCTCCGGATTCCGCCGCGGTTTGACGAATACCTTGAAAAAATATGCCACGGATAGTGGAATGTTAGCCAAAGAAAAGATCGAGATCGACGGGGATGATTTCCGTGAAGGTTTGACAGCTGTTGTATCCGTAAAAGTTCAGGAGCCATTGTTTGAAGGCCAAACGAAAACGAAATTGGGTAACCGCGAGGTAACCGCTCCGGTATCTCAAGGGGTATCAGAAATGTTGGCTATTTATTTGGAAGAACATCCAAATGAAGCGAAGATGATCGTGGACAAGGTGATCTTGGCTGCACGTGCACGTCACGCTGCTCGCAAGGCACGTGAAATGGTACAACGTAAGAACGTGATGAGCGGATCAGGTTTGCCTGGTAAATTAGCAGACTGTTCGGAAAAAGATCCATCCATGTGCGAGATATACTTCGTCGAGGGAGATTCAGCGGGTGGTACGGCGAAACAAGGTCGTGACCGTCATTTCCAAGCCATCATGCCTTTGCGTGGAAAGATCTTGAACGTTGAGAAAGCGATGCAACACAAGATCTTCGAAAACGAAGAGATCAAGAACATCTATACAGCACTTGGAGTTCGAATCGGAACCGAAGAAGATTCCAAAGCCTTGAACCTTGAAAAATTACGCTACCACAAGATCATCATCATGTGTGATGCCGATGTGGATGGTTCGCATATCGAAACACTGATCC
>CAYLJB010000070.1:0-223 GCA_964383785.1 uncultured Fluviicola sp. | reverse complement strand
TCTTCCGTTACATGAAGGAGTTGATCGAGAAAGGATATATCTACATTGCAACACCACCACTTTATCAAGTGAAAAAAGGAACTAAAGCAGAGTATGCATGGAATGAAGATATGCGTGACCGTTTGATTCAGGAATTGAAAGGAAATGGTGCTGACTCTTCTGTAAACGTACAACGTTACAAAGGTTTGGGAGAGATGAACGCAGAGCAATTATGTGAAACAAC
>CAYLJB010000069.1:0-15776 GCA_964383785.1 uncultured Fluviicola sp. | reverse complement strand
GAATTGCACGCAAAGCGCTATTCCTAAAATCACCCACATCCAACGGACTTTTCCACCGATCACCAGTAAAACTCCGCCCGTAAAATAAAGTACAATCGCAAATAGGTACAACCCACTTGAATAAGCGGAAAATCCTTCGAGTGAAAAGCTTGTCCAACCTATTAATTCTTTGACACGATAAGCAAATACATCATCCTGAAAATGCTCACGAATGATCTGAGAACCTGCTTGCTGATTTGAAATCATCGCCAAGGACTGAAAGATCAAGAAACTTCCTAAGATCAAACGGCCTACTGTGGCATGCATCAAGCGACCTTTGAACAGGAAAGCACCAATAGCGCCAATCACCGCCAAAAGCAATCCGCAGACAACAGTCAAGGTTCGGATCTCTTCAAACCAACCATTTTGAGAAACATAGAGTAACCCGTAGCCTGTAAAGCTGAGACATACAAAAAGTACGTTCAATACGAGGGAATACCCGGCTATCGATCGATCCTGATACAGCATGTTAGAATTGCAAATGGATCAACGCAAATACAGAATAATTCAAAATATCGAAGTAGTTGCCATCGACACCTTCAGAGATCAATGTTTTTCCATCATTGTCTTCGATCTGCTTGATGCGCAACAACTTGATCAAGATCATATCCGTCAATGAACTGACGCGCATGTCGCGCCAAGCCTCACCATAATCGTGATTCTTTTTCTCCATCAATGCCGTGGCCTCGGAAATCACTTCATCGTACCATTTTACCGCTTCAGCTTCAGACAATTCCATCGGCAGATCCTTTGGCGCACGTAGTTGGATCAGGGCCATTACACAATAATTGATCATGGCTCCAAATTCACCTTCAATGCTCTCACCTACCTTGTTCTGTCCCGTTTCCTGAATGGTACGGATGCGGTTAGCTTTGATGAAGATCTGATCGGTCAGCGAGGCAGGACGGGCAATTCGCCAAGACGTTCCGTAATCTTTCGTTTTTTTGAGAAAAATTTCACGACAAGCGTGTATGATTTGTTGATATTGTTCCGAAGTTTGTCCCATGGGAGCTGGTATCGCAAATTTAAGGGTTGAAGATACGATTTTTCACCGTAAGCGGGTGTTGAATTGCCGTGGGAAGTTATTAACTATTGACCGACCTTGGGTGATGGGAATTGTCAATTGCACCCCTGATTCTTTTTATGAAAACAGCAGGTGGTCATCCTTGGATCAGCTTAAAAAAGGGATCGACAAACACATTTTAGAAGGTGCCGACCTCTTGGATCTGGGAGCTTATTCCAGTCGACCGAATGCTGTGGATATTTCTGAAAACGAAGAAATTGAGCGCTTGGCACCCGCTCTGGAGTACCTTTCTGAGCATTATCCTGATATGATCGTGAGCGTGGATACTTTCCGCAGCAAGGTAGCACGATTTGCCATCGAGCATGGTGCGCATATCGTAAATGATATTTCAGGTGGACAGTTAGATCCGGAGATGTTCAAAACTGTTGGAGAACTGCAAGTACCGCTGATCTTGATGCACATGCGCGGAACTCCTCAAAACATGCAGTCGTTGACACAATACGACAATATCTTTTCGGAGGTATGTCACTATTTCTCTGAACGAATCGCGCTGGCGAGAGCCGAAGGTGTTACGGATATCATTTTGGACCCGGGATTTGGATTTGCAAAAGAGTTGGAACAGAATTACGAACTTTTCAGCAAGATCAGCATGCTGCGTGTTTTCGATCTTCCAATCTTGGTCGGAATCAGCAGAAAATCCATGATCTACAAAGCATTGAATACAAGTCCGGAAGCAAGTTTAAGCGGGACAATTGCCTTGAATGCACTTGCTTTACAGCGAGGTGCAACAATTCTCAGAGTACATGATGTAAAAGAAGCCAGAGAAACTGTGGAGATCTTTAAACGTCTTTACCGTAATTAGCTTTTTCTACAGGATAAGCATTCATTACCGCCGAGCCATTTGCAACCAACACATCATTCTGGTTAATTATCGAACATTCAACAAACAGCAATGATTTTCCTGATTTCACGACACGTGCGTGAGCCGATAAGTGATCATTGTTTAGCGCTGGACGCATGTAATTGATGGTGATCGTAACGGTGGCAACGATTCTATTGGATGTACAAACTTTCGATAACGCTGCTACTCCCAAAGCGGCATCCATTAGCGAAGCCACTGATCCACCATGGGCGGCGAATGGGGTGGCCAAATGTAAGTCTTTAATCGTCATCTCATAGATCACCTCTCCAGCCTGCGGGATCGTGAAATCCATACCAAGTAGTCGACCATATTCGTTCCAGGCAATGTATTGCCGGATCAATTCGTTGTTTTTCAGATCTTCCATTATTCCGGTAATTTCACGCCGTTCGCTTCAAACTCCTGATACACGCGTTTATTCATTTCGAAATAAACCGGCCAAAAATCTTCTGTCTTCACCCAAGCGCGTACAATGATCTTCACGTGATCATCTGCCAAAGTCCCCAAAGCGATCAAGGGATCAGGTTGCTTTAAAATGCGTTTTTCCTCCGACAAGAACTGTTGCAATAACTGATTGGCTTTGGCATAATCTGAACCATAGTTGATGATGAATTCCCAATCAACTCGGCGTTTTTTCTCACGTGTAAAGTTCGTTATCGGTCCGTTTGCCAAAGGACCATTAGGAATTACCACCAATTTATTGTCAGCTGTGTACATGTAAGTATAAAAGATCTGGATCTCGCTCACTTTTCCTTGATAAGTCTGAGCCAGGATCGTATCGCCTACTTTGAATGGTTTGAACAACAAGATCATGACTCCTCCGGCAAAATTGGAAAGCGTTCCACTGAATGCCATACCAATTGCCAATCCTGCCGCTCCCAAAATCGTTAGGAACGAAGTCATTTGCACACCCAATTGTGTAATTGCAGTAACGACCACCAAAACTTTCAGAAGGATCGTCACTAAACTTGACAAAAAGGTAATTAGTCCTGCATCGGTCTTACTTTTAGTAAGAATATTGCGAATGGCACGTCCCGACCATTTTGCCAACCACCAACCGACAACGAGAATGACAACCGCGAATACCAGATTTGTACCTGTACGCACCAACCATTGCTTGCCTTCATCAAGGCTAAAACCAAAGATCTGCTGAAACTTTTCTGCATATGCAGATAACTTGAGCACCATGTTTTAAACGATTACGGGAATTTTGGGAATTGTTGGAAGTTTGGTTCACGTTTTTCCAAGAAAGCACGTTTTCCTTCTTGTGCTTCTTCCATCAAATAATACATCAACGTCGCATCACCAGCGAATTCCATCAAACCACGTTGTCCATCCAATTCTGCATTCAAGCCACGCTTGATCATGCGGATTGCTAAAGGAGAACGTTTCATGATCGTTTGACACCATTCAACAGTGGTATCTTCCAAATCTTTTAACGGAACGACTTTGTTCACCATTCCCATTTTCTCTGCCTCTTCAGCAGTATATTGATTACACAAGAACCAAATCTCACGTGCTTTTTTCTGTCCAACGTGACTCGCTAAGAACGACGATCCAAATCCGGCATCAAAGCTACCTACTTTTGGACCCGTTTGTCCGAAACGCGCATTATCCGAAGCAATTGTCAAATCGCACACAACGTGTAACACGTGACCACCACCGATTGCGTATCCGTTAACCATAGCTATAACCGGCTTCGGCAATGCACGAATTGCCTTGTGTACATCCAATACGTTCAAGCGTGGAACACCGTTTTCAGAGATATACCCTCCTACTCCTTTTACATTTTGGTCACCTCCGGAACAGAAAGCTTTATCGCCTTCACCAGTCAACACGACTACACCGATATCCTGGCGCTCACGACAAATTTCCAAAGCATCCAAGATCTCCATATTGGTTTCCGGTCTGAATGCATTGTATACGCGTGGTCGGTTGATCGTGATCTTTCCGATACCTTCAAAGATTTCGAATTTAATATCTGTGTACGATTTAATGGATGTCCAATTGCGTGTTGCCATAGCTTAAACTTAATTTGAGGTACAAAAATAAGCAAAAGCCCTGTTTGAATGAAGTAAACTTTGCGAAGCTTCTCTTGATTTACGATGTTTTTGTTTTTGGATTTTCAGAAATTGAAATGATGAACTTAAAGGGAAATGTTGATCTTTGTTTCGGAAGTAATTATCAATCTTGAAATCCGATTCAAATTGATCATTTATCAGGTGGATGTTAAAATCAAACGAAAAATTATCTAGTCTTGACGGATTGCGAGCAATCAGCATCTTTCTTGTATTATTCAATCATTTAAAAATACAAAACAACGCATTTGAGGGTCATGGAAACTTTCAATGGATAACTGATTTACTTACTGATGGTCAACTTGGCGTAAATGTCTTTTTCGTTATTTCCGGCTTTCTAATTACCACTTTGTTGCTAACTGAAGAAGACAAAACCGGAACCATTTCATTGAAATATTTTTTCATCCGAAGGACCTTACGCATCTTTCCCGCTTATTACTTCCTGTTGCTCGTTTACTTTATTCTTCAGCTCTTTCACCAAATCGAGATTTCAACCAATTCTTGGATAACTTCAATTTCTTACACGAAATATTTTAATTGGGATACTGATTGGTATACAGCTCATTTTTGGTCCTTGAGTATTGAGGAGCATTTTTATTTGATTTGGCCCGTCATTTTTGTAAGCGCCAAAAAACAGCGCAAAAGAATTGCTTTTGTCTTATTATTCGTTGCTCCGGTTGTAAGAGTCACATCTTACTTCTATCCGGTTTTCTGGCTGAATGACTTCTCTCTTTTTGCTCGGATTGATGCACTCGCAATTGGCTGTTTGTTTGCATTATATAAGGATCAAATTCTTGCTAGAATTAGCCAACATTGGCGTTGGTATTTTTTCGGAGCAATTTCTATTTTGATTCTCGTTAGATACCTTCCTTGGTTAACACATGAAATTGGTCACGGGACATATTATTTATCATTCGCAACAGGCTCATCTCACGGAACTATTGCTAATCTATGTATCGCTGTTATAATGATGTATTCCGTATTCGGTCCTCGTAAACTCTGGTTCAATTTTTTGAACGCGCGAATCATGATCTTTATTGGACTACTGTCTTATAGCATTTACTTATGGCAACAATTTTTTATCTCCAGCTCAAACAAATGGTACACATCCACGCCATATAATCTTATTCTCCTATTCATAGCTGCATTAACATCTTATTACTTGATCGAAAAACCATTTTTACGATTAAAAGCAAAATTCAAACAGGAATCAAAAACAGCAATGTATTAGACTTCAAAGCAACGGAGTGGTTATCCAAATAAAGCGTGATTCCTTAAGCTTTACCCAAAAACTTTTTAGCAACTGATTTCAACAGAAAAGTCAGACTAAAGCGATACAGTTTTCCTCCTTGATCTAAAAATGAGCGCGTAAACGCACGAACAGGCTCCAAAGGAACAAGGGTAATCGGAACATCTTCCATAGAAAAGGACTGCGCCAAACCGGATTCTCGCATGCTTCTTTCGTAGTTCACCAGATCCGTTAAAACTCCCATTTTCTTTGCGTGAAACAGGAATGGTCGCAATTCAGTTTTTCCGTCTTTGTCAATATGCATGTTCCAACGCTTATAACTGCGATAGCTTACATTCCATCCCTCTTCCAGGTAATGAATAAAGGTGAACGAATGATCGTAGTCCACATCAATGATGATCATCTTTGCTTGCTGTCTTTCCAAAAAACCGAAAATGCTGTTAGCACCGAATGTACTTTCATCGCGGAGATTCAGCAATTCCTCGCTTCCTTTCCCCCACACGAACACGGAATGCAAAGGATCTTCTGTTCGGGTAAAATCGGTGCGTCGCATTACACGATTGGATAATGCACCGGTTGTTGGTTTATCTGACTTCCAATGAAAGGTTTCGCCGTTCTTTAAATGATCAGTGTATGCCGGGATGATCAAGGTTCCTTGCTGTAAAACCGCTTGAAAGGCTTCTATGAAACGATCTGCAGAAAAAGCAACACCTTGTTTTCTGGTTTGTAGCGCCAAACGGGTAATATCACTTGCTAAAAAAACGGTATCCGTGGCCTCCAATCCCAGTTGGGATGGCAGATCATAAACTGAACCTTGTAATTGGACCACCTGCATGTGACGAATATACAATTTAGTTTCCGTCAGACAATTTGGGTTGGATCAGTTTATCGGTCGACACTTGGAAGAAATGCATCTCCAAACCTTTGGTAAGCACATAGAAATCATCTTGTACTTTGCGGATCTGTCCGTATTCCAAAGGAACAACGCACTCCCCTTTGCTGTTGTAGATGCCGTATTTCGCTCCGATAGAAACCAGGTAATGGTTCTTATCCAGTTTCTTGATGGTGGTGTGATTCAACGGAATGATGACTTGCCCTTTCGCGTTGATGGCTCCACGCAAGGTCAATAATTGCACAATTCCCAATCCATCCGAAAAGGATTCGGCATACTCGTACGTGGCTGGAAGAACCATTTTATTGGACAGATCAATAAAGCCCCATTTGCCACCTTTTTCTATTGCTGTCAAGGTAGAAGGCGCGCCCATGGCATTGTACTGACACGGAATGATCTGCTTTCCTTGTCTGTCGATCACCCCAAATTTCCCGGCTTTTTTGACCTTGGCAAATCCACCTTGAAAGGCTCCTTCTGATTCCACATTGGTGAAATCATCGAAGGTCGTTGGAATGACCAGTTTCCCTTTCATATCGATATACCCCACTTTTCCGTCGTAGGCAAATACCGCGCGGTCATTTTGCAAGGTCCCAACCGCATCAGCGAAGAGCGTTTCGATTACCTTTCCATCGTAGCGCATGAAACGCACAAAATCCTGATCTTCAAAGTAGAGCAACGAATCTGAAAAGAATTGTACACCTTCATGCTGCGGACGCACCACATATGAACCGTAGGTGTCGATAAATCCATCCAAACCTTGATAGGTCACTTTCGCAATGCCTTTGTTGAACGAAAATGCTTCGTCAAATTGCGGCTGAATGCGCTGAAAACCGAAACCGTCGTAAAAGCCGTAAAGGGAATCTTTTTGGGCATAGATCAAGCCTTCTGTAAACGTTCCCAAATCTTTGAACTCGGGTTTGATCAAGAAAGTTCCGGAGCGATCGATGATCCCGTAACGGTCATTTATCATGACAACCGCTCTTCCGGATTCAAATTCATTCGCACTTTCGAAGGTGAATTCAATGATCGTTTCATTCGCTTTATTCACATATCCATACAATCCATTCTTTTCAGCCCATGCCAATCCTTCCTTGAAAAAACCAACAGCTGAGTATTGGTGCGGAATTACAACAGTTCCTTCGAGGTCCATCCAGCCAAAAAGTCCGTCTTTTTTGTAAGGCAAGAGTACTTTTTCGCTGAGTTCGGTATCGCGATTCAATTCGTCCATGAACGGATAATTCGGATACGTAGTTCTGAACTGCTCCAAGCGCGTTTTAGAGTAGTCCGTCATATAGAGTTGATACAGTTTTCTCCAGGCGGCCGATACGTTGCGGTTATGCGGAAAAGCTTGGATGAAGGCTGCAAAATCTTCCACGCGATTTCGTTTCGTTGAAAGACGGTAAATGTGATCTTGCGCATCTGCCACATACGGGTTTTCCGGAAACTGCTTTTCGAAATTGATGTACGAACTCAACACATCCGTAGTGGTTTGCTCGCGGTATTGCAGGCGGTAAAACTCCGTTTGCGCCGGTGTAGCCAAGGGACTTTCCGGATATTTCCGCAAGAACTCAGCAAAAGCCGCTGCTGTTTTGGTAGTGGATGCACTTGCATAGGCAAGTGAATCGCGCAAAGCGATGGCTTGAGGCACTTCCTTTGCCCAAGGATGGGTTTGTTGAAATCGGTGCATTCCCAGCTCGTTCATGGCTTTCAATTCAAATTGAAAGAAGGCTGAGGAGATCAATGCACGGAGAGAATCTATCGCGGGATAATCACAGCCGTGCTTCTTCCATTTCTCTTTCCACTTTTCCTTACTACCGGAATAGGTCGCAACCGAACGCTCCACACAGGCGAATGCCGAATCCAATTGATGAAAGGGATTGTCTGTCCGGGAATAGATTACAGCCAAACCGAAATTAGCTGCAGCCGGCATTTTTTGTTGATTCTTTTCAAAGAGGCGTTTTGCTTCAAAATAGTTATAAGACTTCAAAGCAGCAAACGCTTTATCTATCGAAGCAGCGCGAACCATTGAGGAACAAAGCATCCAAACAACCAAGAAAGAGAACAAGGCCTTCATAATGCAAAAATAACGGCGGAGCGTGAAATGGTTAACAGGTTTGAAGATTAATTTACCACAAAGTATCAACAAAAAAGGCCTTCCAAATGGAAGACCTTTCGTATCTCAAATCGCGAACGATTATTTTTTGAATTTAGAGTAACGATTGTTGAATTTATCGATACGACCTGCAGTATCCACGAACTGAACGATACCTGTAAAGAACGGGTGAGATTTGTGAGAGATATCCAATTTAACCAATGGATACTCATTTCCATCCTCCCATTTTACTGTTTCGCTTGAAGTAGCTGAAGAATGACACAAAAATGAATATTCGTTTGTCATGTCTTTAAACACTACCAATCTGTAATCTTCTGGGTGAATACCTGCTTTCATATTTCGTTTTTACTTTTGTTCTTGTTTCAAAAATCGGAATGCAAAAATAGAACAAGTTTTTTAAATAACAAGGTAAATTGACAAAATACTTATTTAATCAAAATACTTTTTACAATTCGTTCTGCGTTTGACGTCACGATCAACTGATACACACCCGACTTCAACTCACTCACATCCAGGCTTCCCGCTGCATTATTCCAAGACTTCATCAGCTTACCCTCCAAGGAAAATAACTGAATGAAATTCAATTCCTGCAAGCCATTGATATACAAGATGCCATCCGTTGGATTCGGATAGATCTCCATTTCTTGTGAAAGTTCTTGCTCCGACGCGTAACAAGCAGGTGTACAGAAAGTCACAGACGAACCAATAGTTCCCAGATTAAAGTCTAATCCGGAAGCACCATTGTCGCAAATGTTCAAAGTTCCAGTGATCGCACCCACATTGGTTGATGTACCTCCGATGCAGATCGTTCCAGATCCGTTCAAATCATCCGAAATTCCAAAGTCCTGGTGAACACCAACTACGCCATTGATCGTTGCCGTTGCCGTACCGCCCAGGGTATCTCCTGAATAAAAGGATCCCAGACAATCCAGTTGTGATCCCGTACCGATCGTAAGATTTTCAGAGTTGTAGAAATTCCCTGAAGTAATGATATACGTTTGATTGAAAATACTGGTTCCACTGCTTCCAAATGCAGTCAACCAAAAATTACCCCCTGAACTATTGAGCGTACCTGTTACTCCCAACGAATCCAAATCCATGGTTCCGCTATTGAAGAGTTGTCCTTGAATTAGGACATTACCACTTCCCCAAATTCCGGAATTTGTAAGTGCCCCATCGATCAATACACTATCGATCTGACCAACTGTTGCCAAATTATTCCCGGTACTGTTCGTACCCAAATAAAAAGCATTTCGAACGATCAATGTTCCGGAATTCGTCATGGATGCTTGATTAGTGATACTCACATTGTCCATTTCAAACCAACCGTTAGCTTGAATAGATAACGTCGTATTTGCCTGATCAAACAAAATTGAGCGCGAACCCGATTGCACAAAAGAAGCTCCCGAATTCACAGTGATCGAACCGCCGGCATTCACCAACCAATTCACATCCATAATCACATCGTGGTTAATGATCACGTCGTCGTCTGCCGTTGGAAAGCACAAACAATCCCAAGTTAGTGGGTTACTGGCATTTCCGTTTTGTGTAGAAGTGATGGTCTGTTGTGCAAATAAGCAAACAGGGGTTATAAGTAGTACGAGTAGTGCTTTTTTCATCTTATTGATTTTGAGACCGAATTTACGTTTTTCGTCATATAAAAACCAAGAATCAAAATAAAGATGCGTGAGTTTCGTTAATTTTAGCACGATGAAAACGATCCGTGTATTAATTCCACTAGTTTTTGTACTGATTTCGGTACTTACACTCAATTCCGGTTGCAAGAAGATCAAAGGTAAATCTTCCGGTAATTTGGAGTTTTCTGTGGATACGTTGGTCTTTGATACCGTTTTCACAACTATCGGATCAACAACCCAACAATTCAAATTGTATAACCGCGATAAACGCCCGATCGTCATCGAAGAAGTACAATTGATGGGTGGAGAAAATTCGCCTTTCCGTTTTAACCTGGATGGCTTGATTGGAACCTCGCTTTCAGACATCGAAGTTCCAGGTGGTGATTCCCTGTTCTGTTTCGTAGAGGTTACACTGGACATCAACGGTCAAAACTTACCAATGGTAGTAGAAGACAGCATTCGTTTTCGTACGAACGGCGCAGATCAGTATGTGAAACTAGCCGTTTGGGGACAGGACATGTATTTTCATTATTCAAACTTTCAGGCAGATATCTTAGACTTGAACGAAGGAATCTGGCCAAACGACAAACCTCACGTGATCTACGGAGCAGCAATCATCGATTCAGCAAAAACCTTAAACATTCAAGCCGGCACCGACATTTACCTGCACAAGAACAGTATTTTGTACAACTACAAAGGAACGCTGAACATGCAAGGAACAGCTACTGATCGCATCACCTTGCAAGGAGACCGCCTAGAGTCGTTTTATGACGATGTCGCAGGGCAGTATTATGGAATCTATTTCCACGAAGCGCGACCTTCTACAATGGAATATGTGTTCATCAAAAATGCCACCTCCGGAGTTCATGTGTATTCTAAGGATGCTTCGTTCTCTGCAGCTACAGTCACCTTGAAGAAAGTGGAGATCAAAAACCCGGCGGCCTACGGTATTTTCTTGTTCGATGCGCCTTATGTGGTTGCTGAAAACACCTTGATTTACAAGTCAGGTGTTCATGCATTACTCGTCCTACAGGGAGCGCGCTTCGAGTTCAACCATTGCAATTTCATGGGTTACGGTGGTGGAGATCAAACCACTCCAGTTGTCGGAATTCGAAATTACTACACCGACAATACGGGGTTGACAACCATTGGAAGTATTCCACTAGGCAGATTCACGAATTGTGTGATCGACGGCTACGGAGACCAACAATTGGTTTTTGATACCCTGAGCGGTGCTACCTTGAACTTTGAATTCAATAAAACAGCCATCAAGGCAACGGCATCTACCAACCCGATGTTTACCAATTGCTACTTCAATCAAGCGTCCTATTTCACCAGTCCGTATAATGGAAACTTTAAGTTCACCAATACGAATTCGGTACTGAGCAATAATGCAAATCCGGCCTACCCTACTTCGGATGGTCTTGATCTGGAAGGCAATTTACGCGGAACCCCAACAGATATTGGTGTTTACGACATTCCGTAATTATTCTCCTGTACAGGAAGATTGATACAGATCCATGTAATTAAAAATGATGGCTGCTGACTGATCACGCATGTCAACTTCCAAATTGGTATTGTTACGCACAGCATCGGTCAATTGAAATACCTGACACCAATCTGTATCGAAAGCTACCTGCGCCTGAATAACCGCCGCAATCAAGTTTAGCGAATAACTACGTGGATCTTTCTCCTGGGCAACTTTCGACCATTTTGCTGCTTCTCGAACATCAAAGTAATCATCCATCGCCTTTAAGTAGGCCATGCAAATGATGTCATGCGCGGAACCTTTCTTCAATACTTTTTCCGGTGTCTTCATTTTCTTTTTCTTCCCCAAATACTTCAAGAAAGTGGCGCAATTGTTCTTCCCTTCATATTGCCAACCCAAGGCATTGATCACTGCCAATTTCACAGCAATCGGATTCGATTCATTGATCAAATAATCCATTAAAGGCACGGTCAATTGACCCTTAGCCAGCAAAGCTTGATTCACAATATCCTCATCGTTATACGTTTCAGCAAAATACGTGGACGTAAGCGGCGAATCGGCCTGTGATTTAAATACCACACCCAAAAGCAGGAACAAGGAAAGTACAACGTTTCTCATGATTCAATTTTTAAACAATACTACAAAAAAGTTGACTTCAAGAAGCCCCATTTGAGCTTGACGGCTGAAAATGAGAATGTATTCGCTATTTGCTTTCCAATTTTACGCGCATTTTCTGGCGAAAAATCAATGCATACTTTGTATCATTGTAAAGCTCAAACCCACAAACTATGAAGCATCTTTTACTCTCGATCCTTTTTCTCTTGACACACCAAGTATTGACGGCACAAATTGTCATCAATGAAGGTAGTAATCGCAACTATACAGCCTTACCTGATGAGGATGGAGATTTTCCGGATTGGATCGAGTTGTACAATACGAGTTCTGACACCGTTTCTTTGTTCAATTACTCCTTGAGCGATGAGCCAGGACAGCCACAGAAATGGACTTTTCCGGCAATTGTGATGCTTCCGAATGAATACAAGCCCGTATTCTGCAGTGGAAAAAACCGCAAACCGATCGCAGGATTTACCCATGTACTGACTGCTGCACCTTACACCCCAACTGTTGGCTGGAACACACATACCTTCACGACGCCTTTTTACTGGGATGGTGTTTCCAATGTTTTAGTGAATACTTGCTCATACAGCAGCACCGGTTACACCGTGAATTCCATTTTCAATCAAAGTGCGACGCCATTTGCTTCAACGGCATTTGCATTTGTTGACAATAGTGACGCATCGTGTGGCTTCACAACAGGAAATGCGGTAAACCAGCGCCCAAACTTGCAGTTGAATGGTTCAACGATCGGAACTGGAACGATTCAAAATGCGCCTACTGATTACCCTGCCCCTTATGGAAACTGGTATTGGAGCGCACGTCATCAAATCCTTATTTTGGCTTCTGAATTGAGTGCAGCCGGTTTAAGTGCCGGTTACATTAACTCGTTGGCTTTTAACGTGGCATCCACAGATCCAAATATGGTGTACGATTACATAGAGATCGACATGATGCTCGTTTCGTACAATTCATTGAATGGAACCTTTGAATCGGTTAATCCAAACAGCTATCAGCATACGAACTTCTCCCTTTCACGCACCGGTGACAATGTGAGTTTGTACTCACCAACACAACAATTGGAAAGCAGCCTTTTTATAAATTGCCAAAATTTGAACGAAAGTCGCGGTCGCCTACCAGACGCCAGTTCTTCGATTGTGCGTTTCCAAATCGGTACACCAGATTCAACCAATAACTTTTCACAAGGATTCAATGGTTACGTACTACCACCGGTATTCTCAGCTCCATCCGGAGTTTACGCAACATCCCTGGATATCACGATCACCAATCCAAATGGACTGGGTTCAACCATCTATTACACCACCGACGGAAGTGAGCCAACCATGGCATCTAATTTATATACCGGAGCTCCGATTCCGATCTTCTTTTCACAAGTGTTGCGTGCCCGAGCGTTTGGACCGGGATTCTTGCCTAGTTCGATTACCAGCGCATCCTACTTATTAGGTGTAGATCATGAGACGCCGATCATTTCTGTCATAACTGAAAACAGCAATTTATACGGTCCTCAAGGGATCTTCGACAATTGGCAATTCGATTGGCAGCGCACGGCACAAATGGATTACTTCACAGAAACGGAACAGTTCTTATTCTCACGCAATACCGCCATGCAAGTAGATGGTGGCTGGGGAGGAAGTCGTTCGCATCCACAACACTCCTTCCGTCTGGAAATGGACAACGGAACCTTGGGAAGTGGGCCGGTGAATTATCAGATCATTCCAAACCGACCAAATCGCGCTAAGTACAGCACGTTTTATATCCGCAATGGAAGTAATCAGTGGTTGCAATTCCCATATAAAGATGCTTTCCAACAGGAAGCGATGTCGGGAACAACGAATAACTATTACGCTGCATGGCGACCGGTTACTGTATACATCAACGGAAGCTATTTTGGTTTGTACGAGTTGCGTGAAAAATTGGATGAGGAGTTCTTCCAGCAAAAAGACGGTGCAGACAATGACTCATTGGACATCCTTTCGCTTAGCGCTTGGAACAGCTTCATTTTGCGTGGTGTAGCAGGTGCAGGTTCACCGGTTGATACCTTCAACATTGCTTACAATGCATTCAACAGTCTCAATACGAATTCTCCAACATACTGGGAGGATGCAGATCGCTATTTTGATCAAACCTTTTACGTGGATTACATCATTGCTGAATCATGGATGGGCAACACAGATTGGCCGGGAAATAACATCAAGATCTACCGTTCCAATAAAACAGATTTCCGTTACCGCTTCGTAACGATTGATATGGAGTTGGCTTTAGCACCTTATTCCTGGTCAGATTGCTACGACGACCACATTTCGTATATGTTGGGTCAAAGCACCGGAAATCCGTTCATTAATATCTGGTTAAAGGGATTGCAGAACAATCGCTTCAAAGATTACTTCATCAACCGCTTTGCCGATGTCATGAACACGGAATACTTGCCAAGCAGATTGATTCCGTTGGAGAACAATTTCTTCAATCAGATCGTGGTGGAAATGCAAAACGAGTATGCACGTTGGGGCGATCCGAACAATATTCCGCAGCAAATGACCGATCTTTACAATAGTCACCTGACTTTCCAATCGCAATTAACAGAGCGTAGCAATCAGGTAAGGGATCACATTGAAAGCAATTTCAACTTACCAAACCAAGTGGACCTGGTTTTAGACGTTCATCCGACAGGTGCAGGAAAAATTCATATCAGTACGATCGAGCCAGAGGAATATCCGTGGAATGGAATCTACTTCAATGGTGTTCCGATCAAGATCGAGGCAATCCCGAATAACGGTTACAACTTCTCACATTGGGGTTCAAATGGTTTGATCACAGATCAATTGAATGCAGTGTTCCTGGATACTTTGGATGTGAGTTCCATTCAATTTGATGCCTATTTCCAAGCTTGGGGAGTTGGCTTAGACGAAAATCAAGCGTACAATGGATTCTCGCTTTATCCAAATCCGGCGCAGCAAGAAGCGACCATAGTTCAAACGAAGGAATGGTTCGGCGAAGCGTGCACGTATCAATTGGTAGATGTCTTTGGGCGCGTGGTGGCTTCTAAACCATTGTCTCAGACTTCGGTAGAAACGCAAATTGATCTAAGCAATCTGGCAAATGGGATTTGGACGGTACAGATTGTTTCCGCGGATCGCGTGGTGCAGCAAATGCGCTTGATCAAGATCGGGGAATAATCGTTCTGTTAAAGATGATCTTACTTTTCTCCCTGCGCTTACGCTTGGTCTTCACGAGTGGTACTCGTTCTTTCCGAAAAAGAAGAACAAGCATCGCTTGTGAAGACAAAGTACAGGCAAATCTATGATTGCCGTTGTACAAGGAAGTAAACAAAAGAAAACTCGACGCTGTTTGTCCGTCAAGGCGCTACAATTGTGGCCTTACGACCGCGTCAGTGATCTCTGACTCAGCCGTCAGAGCTTCTTCGCGGTGCCCGTATTCCACTGCTTTTTGCTTTTTCCGTACAAAAGGCGTCATCCTGCTCTAGCTAATCAAAGAAAGGTTTAAGTTTAGGATTCTGCTTGAAAAGCATCTTTTTTCTAAGAATAATATAGATTGCTTCCTTAAAGCGAAGGAGAAGCTATTTGCAGCTAACATGAAATAAAAAACCCCGACAACGAGTGTCAGGGTTTTTAACGTATATTCTTTATGGATTACGCAGTTGCGTTCATGTTATCCAAAACATCCATTACACCTTTCACTGCAA
>CAYLJB010000068.1:14669-16187 GCA_964383785.1 uncultured Fluviicola sp. | reverse complement strand
TGTAACCTACTTTGATAGCGGAAGAATAGATCATTCGTAGACGCTGCAAATGACAGTTTATTCAAAAGATCGGAGGTTATTTGATTGAAATACTTTGAATCATTCAAATCCTTTCGGTGCAGTTTTAAAGATCTATAATAAGCAGCACCAACCATACCACCTGAAGCACCGGTCATTAGGGCAATGTGTTTCGCAGATTCTCCTTTTGTTTTAAGATCCAGTGTTCGAAGTACCTCATAAACCCAGGCCGCACTGCGCAACCCTCCCCCAGAAGTATTGATTAAAATTAACTTGGGCTTTTCTTCCCCTGTCTGCTCTTTCCAATTTTCTAACAACTTAATGTATCTGGCAAAATCCTTTTCATGTTCACTGGTATCCGCATACAAATTCTTTAAGACCTCCACCGAATAAGGCTTTATTTCAGCATAAGACAAGCCATAAGCCTTTGTCTCGAACTGAAAAGCCGAAGTTTGTTCAGACAACATGTTGATCAGCACGAACACCAGCATGAGCAAGGGATAGGTCCAAAAACGCATCCACGAATACAACATACTCCAGAGCATCAATACAATCGTGAGTAATAAAACGATACTCATTGCAGCCGGCACATCCAGCACTGCCATTCCCCCAAAAACACCAAGTAAAACAAAGGAACTGATACTAGCAATTTCAAACAACGTCGTTGATATTCTATTTTGCTCGAAAACTGATTGCAACACACCCGCGCGATAGTGTTTTGTAGGCCTGCTTTTCACGATTGCAAAGCGCGATCCTATATACCAATATTCGATCGTTCTTTGCTGTAAATCCCAATGCAACTTTCTACCCTTCACAAATCGCCTCCAGCGAAATGAGCGATCCGACTCATTGCTTTGAACCCTTCCCAGATCAAAAGCATTTTTGTTAATCGGAAAAAAATACAACAGAGATAAGCCAATAAACAAAGACAATCCAGCAATGAAACCAAAGGCAAAAAACAAGCAATCAGTAACGCTATGTAATTCCTGAAAACGCTGAAACTGCCACATCTCCATTAAATAAACCAACACAACCAATACCGGTAAGCTTGCATTATTGATACTAAATCGAACAAATGGCTTGTGTGTCAGAGCTAAAAAAGGAAAAAAAGGCGCCAATCGTTGATAGGAATAGGAATGAAAGGCCATTGAAAAACCTCCGAATGAAAAACCAACCAAAGCGAAGGAGAACCATCCGACATGCCCATCGTATTCCGGTGACAAGAACAAAAATGACAAACCAAATCCAGCTCCAAATCGATCTGTAATGATTGCGGCGAGCAACACCCAATACATTACTCCGATCAGATTGTGTTTGAATTGATAAATAAATAAGGTCAATGGAAAAAACCGGTTCAAAAAACCAAAGACTTGCCTTAAGAATGTAAGTAACCGGCTCATAACCTTAGGACGATATTTCTTTACGAAGGTTGGATTGACACTTTATAAAATCGAGCACTAAATAAACCAAGCTTTTCCCAACAATTTTCATGCGGAGGTT
>CAYLJB010000068.1:11821-14659 GCA_964383785.1 uncultured Fluviicola sp. | reverse complement strand
ATTTCCACTTCAGATGTTGGAGCGGCCTCAGGTAAATGCAAATAATGAATAGGCACCCGACGCGCCATTTTCCGAATATAATACCGGGCTTTTTCCATCGAAATTCCGGATGGTGTAAATGCACTGGATGGCATTCCTGAAATAGCATCCATATCTAACTCCAAACCACAGCCTAAGTGTTGATGTCTTTTGGCAGTTGCATCTATATCCGAATAAAAACTTTCCGGTTCATCTAACCAATGTTCATAAAAACTATGCTGAACCTCGTGTTTACTCAAAAATTCGAGTATAAACGCATTGTTGTAAGACTCATGCAGACCAAGAACCGTGTAATGTGATAAAAAGTTTTGAGCGATCGCATAAGAAAACGGATTCCCGGAATGACGTCCATCAAGAGCACGCGTATCGGCATGTGGGTCACAATTGACAACTGAAATCCCTGTTCCTAATGTTTGACTTACTCCTTTTATTAGTCCAAAGGCATTATTATGACCACCACCAATAACGACAGGAATTCCATTTACCTCCTTCACTGTTTTCACCCAAGTAGCAATATAATCATCCAGTTTATCAATAAATTCATAAGAAAATTCCTCTTTTCCATTCCAAACGATCGATCCGTGAATAGCAATTTCTCCTCCCTCTAAAAACATATTAGATTGGACATGTACAAATCGTTGAATAAATGATCCAAAAGCATGTTGAGCCCCACCAAATCCACCATTCAATCGCGGACCAATGTCTTCGCATATACCTAATATATGATAGGTCGCCGACTTCCATGAGTCAGAGTCATCTCGAAAGATCATCTTCTCACCAAGACGTACCTCACCCACTCGCACCTTGACCAAATCCGATTTCGATAAGTACTCTATTTTAAAATCAGCCATTGCCATGTAGTTGGTGTTGCTTCATTAATTCCACAAAATGTTCAGGAGCTGCCATGGGCCGCATGTTTTCTTTCGATACAAAGACCAAAGTAGTCTTACCATGACACAATTTCACCTGATCTCCATTAAAGATCTCATAATCAAAGAACAATCTTGGACCTTTTATACCGGTAATCGAAGTTACAACCGTTAACTCGTCATCATATAAGGCAGGTTTGAAATAGTCAATTTCAAAATGGCTCACTGGTAACATAACACCTTCTTCCTCCAATTGTCGATAACTCATACCTAGAGAACGCATGGCCTCTACCCTTCCAACTTCGAAATAGGAGGCATAATTACCATAATAACAGTAGCCCATTTGATCCGTTTCACCGTACCGAACTCGCAGGTTAACAGCATGTTGAAAATTGCATTTTATCTCCACAGGTTTCACTTCTTAAATTAATACACAAAAATGCACATTTATCTGACGATTATTGCTACATTCGGAGAAAAGAGAAAAAGTAAGTTGTTCGAAGAATTTTAACCTTTAATCAATATTTTAACACTTTTCGTCGAAACTAGAACGCATTTTAATAAAGTGTTAGAAAGAGGTTAAAGCATCGCTTCAATACCAAGTAAATCTTTTTAAATAATCAACCCTTAAACAACTTTTTTTTTCACTTTTTTATGTAAATATTTGCCTCAACCAAAATTTACTGAACTTTACACCACTTAATGAAGAGGTTACGATTGCTGAAATTTATTAACACAATAACTAACAATAAAACTATTGCTAAATGAGTGCCAATCATGAAGCTATTTGGAATTCCTGTTTGAAAGTGATCAAGGACAACTTGCCGCTCCAAGCATATAAAACTTGGTTCGAGCCGATTGTTCCGGTCAAATTAGAAAATAATGTCCTGACCATTCAGGTTCCTTCTCACTTTTTCTACGAGTGGTTGGAAGAACATTACATTACCTTATTGAAAAAAGTAATCAAAAAGGAATTGGGTACTGAAGGTCAGTTGGAGTATAGCATTGTTATGGAGAACTCTGCAAACAACAGCAATCCTTACACAGTAAAGCTTCCGGCTTCCAATAAGAAGGCCGTGAAGAATGCACCTGTGAATATGCCTTTGAATATTAGTGATAATCCAATCAAGAATCCATTCATCATCCCCGGATTGAAAAAAGTGAATGTTGATTCTAACTTGAATCCATCCTATTCTTTTGAGAATTTCGTTGAAGGAGATTGCAACCGATTAGCTCGTTCTGCTGGTTATGCTGTGGCAAACAAACCGGGTGGGACTGCTTTCAACCCACTATTGATCTATGGTGGTGTTGGTTTGGGTAAGACGCATTTGGCACATGCTATCGGAATTGGCGTTAAAAATCAATTCCCTAATAAAACTGTACTTTACGTAAGCTCTGAAAAGTTTGCTCACCAGTTCATTGATGCCGTGCGTAACGGTACCACAAATGATTTCATCCATTTTTATCAAATGATCGACGTACTGATCATTGATGATGTGCAATTCTTCTCTGGAAAGGAGAAAACGCAGGATGTTTTCTTCCATATCTTCAATCACCTTCACCAAAACGGAAAGCAGATCATTTTGACTTCTGATAAACCACCGGTGGAAATGCAAGGAATGGAACAACGCTTGCTGTCTCGTTTCAAATGGGGATTGTCTGCAGACCTTTCTACTCCTGATCTTGAGACACGTATTGCGATCATGGAAAAGAAAATGTATGGCAATGGAATTGAGTTACCACGTGAAGTTGTTGAATACCTGGCTTACAGCATCAACACAAACATCCGTGAAATGGAAGGAGCTATGACTTCTTTGTTGGCTCAGGCTTCATTGAACAAGAAAGCTATCACGCTGGATCTTGCGAAGCAAATGATCGACAAGTTTGTGAAGAACACTGCTCGTGAGGTTTCTATTGACTACATCCAGAA
>CAYLJB010000068.1:0-11811 GCA_964383785.1 uncultured Fluviicola sp. | reverse complement strand
ACGCGAAGTAAGCATAGATTACATCCAGAAAGTGGTTTGTGATTATTTCGATCTACCTATCGAGATGCTAAAATCAAAAACACGTAAACGCGAAGTGGTACAAGCACGTCAGATATCCATGTACTTCTCTAAGAAAATGACAAAATCTTCTTTGGCAAGTATCGGAGCTCATTGCGGAGGAAAAGATCATGCTACAGTATTACATGCTTGCAGAACCGTGATGAACCTTTCTGAAACGGACAAACAATTCCGAGTTTACCTTGAAGATTTAGAGAAAAAATTGACCATTCAATAATTCGAATCCCTCAGCAATGAGGGATTTTTTTTTGAATTCCCGCTTAACTGTTCAAAACTCATTTACTTTCCCTTCATTAAAGCACTCATGAAATGTAAATTTGTGTCGTGAGTCAGATTGAACACGCATATAGAACAATCCAAGCCGTTTCTGAAGGATTTTACAAAGAGAAGGGATCAAAGTTTTTAGCTTTTGCCATTCCATGTAAAACCGAAGAGGAAGCAAAGAACCATATTGCTGCTTTAAGAAAGGAACATCATCAGGCGGTACATGTATGTTCTGCATTTCGATATGGCTCCGATAAAAAGCATTACCGTTCCAGTGATGACGGAGAACCAAGTAATTCTGCAGGACCTCCCATTCTTGGTCAAATTCAATCATTTGACCTTACAAACATTTTAATAGCGGTTGTTCGCTACTACGGCGGAACGAACTTAGGTGTTGGTGGATTGATCAATGCCTATCGCACTGCCGCAAAAGAAGCATTGGAAAATGCCACAATAGTGGAACGGGAAGATGCGTTCAATTATCGCTTATATTTCAATTACAATGCGATGCCTGCAGTTATGGCACTCGTGAAGACTTATCCGGTTAAGATCCTTCGACAGGATTTCCAACTGGATTGTACCTTAGAATTATCCGTTCCGGTTTCAGCAAATGCCTTCTTAGATAAAGCGAAAGAGATCGAACAACTAACAATTTCAAAACATGACACATCAAGATATTGAATTATTACAACGTCTGATCAGTATTCAAGGGGTAGCAAGCGATGAATCCAAGATCAAGGAATTCATCAAAAACTACGTTTTGGAAAATGCGAACACCTGGAAATGCAAGCCACAAATTGTAGACGGCCCGGACTTTCACGATACGATGATCCTCGTATTTGGTAAACCACGCACTGCTGTTTATGCGCATATGGATACGATTGGTTATTCTGTTGGCTATGAAAATCATCTGATTAAAGTTGGTGGTCCCAAGATCATTGATGGCACCACCTTGGTCGGCGAAGATGCAGCAGGACCTTGTGAAGTTGAATTAATGGCGATTGAACAAGAAAATGGTCAATTGGAAATTAAATTTGTAGGAGAACGACCTCTTGAACGTGGCACACTGCTTTCCTTCAAACCAAACTTTCGCGAAACAGATAAGTTCGTGCAATCTCCCTATATGGACAACCGCTTAGGGGTTTTTGTAACGTTGAAAATAGCTGAAACACTAGAAAATGGTGCTATCGTTTTCTCCACTTACGAGGAACACGGCGGAAATAGTGTCGGACATTGTGCACATCACCTGTATCAGAATTACGGAGTCAATCAAGCACTGATTGCCGATATCACGTGGGTTACTTCTGGCGTTGAACATGGTAAAGGAGTTGCGATTTCCATGCGTGACAGCATGCTTCCACGACGATCCTACCTCAATCGCATTATCGAATTAGCGAGAAGTTCTGGCGTTGATTTTCAATTAGAGGTAGAATCAGCTGGTGGCTCAGACGGTTCAGTACTGCAAAAATCAGATCTACCGATCGATTGGTGTTTTATTGGAGCTGCGGAAAATAATGTACACACACCAGACGAGATCGTACATAAAGATGATATTACCTCAATGATTCAACTTTACCAGTATTTGATGGAACATTTATAAGTTTCACAAACCGATGCCAACATGTTTTCCCGCGATGTACGCTGTGGTCCATGCCGCCTGGAAATTAAATCCGCCGGTCACTCCGTCGATGTCCATTACTTCTCCGGCAAAGAATAAGCCGGGCACCTGTTTGCTTTGCATCGATTGTACGTCAATTTGCGACAGATCTACTCCACCCGCAGTCACGAATTCTTCTTTGAAGGTTGTTTTACCAGAAAGATGAAATTGTCCAACCGCTAGCTCTTCAGCCAAACGCAGGAGCTGTTTTTCACTGCATTGTTCCCAGGTGCGTTCCGGATCAATCCCCGCCTTGCCGACTAAAAACTCCCAAAGACGTGTCTTTATTCCGAATAATGGAACATTACGTACCAATTTGCGTGCAGATCGTTGACAAAGAAGTAAATCAAACGTTTCATTTACAGACAAACCTCCACTCCAGTTGACATAAAAATCTTTCTCATAATTGACGTTGGCCAGGTCGCGTGCACCAAAAGCTGAAGCCACCAAAATGGCAGGTCCACTTAAACCCCAATGCGTAATCAATAAGGGGCCCTCTGAATTCCACTTTCCCCCTGAAATGCGAACTTGCGTATGTTCGTTTACAATACCCATCAAGTCTCGAATAGGATGTTCAGGCAGATTGAAAGTAAAAAGCGACGGGACAGGATCAACCAATTTCACATCCAAAGGTTTCAAATAGTCCAACCCGGTAATCTTAGGATGTCCGCCAGTTGTTGCAATCACCCGTTTTGCAACGTATACATTATGCGATGTTTCAATACGAAAAAGATTATCAATCTTCGCAATACTTAACACTCCAGTTTGGAGCTCCATCAATACTTGTAAGCGTTTCAATTCACTTAAAAAGCAATCGATGATCGTTTGCGAATCGTTTGATTCGGGAAAATAGCAACCGTCGGGATATAACTTTAGTTTGACGCCCTTTCCTAAGAGCCAATGTACCATATCCGTTGAAGAGAACTGATAAAATGCTTTTTTTAGAAATCGTTCGCCTCTGGGATATTTTTTTGAAAGTTCAGCCGGATCTGACAATACATTCGTGACGTTACATCTGCCACCACCGGAAACCTTTACTTTAGCCAAAGGGTGCTTTGATTTCTCAAGTATCCTTATTTTGAGATCGGGATATGATTCCGCAGCTTGAATTGCAGTAAAACAACCAGCTGCTCCAGCCCCAACGATCAATACATCCACTTCAACCATGGCCCAAAATTAATCAACCACTTGAACATCTGAATTACCACAAAAGAAAAAGGCCTCTTTTTCAAGAAGCCCCTTTCCCTTAACCTGTAGATGTTAATAATTGATCCGTTGCATTCTTTAACGCAAGACCCTAGAAAAGGTTTCAAAAAATAAAAAAAAATATTTTTTTTCTTGAAAAGGTAACATTAATCACTTTTTAAAAGATTTGCGCACAGTACCTTTGTTAAAACACTTAGATTATGTTAGGCAAAGGTTCAAGAATGTATAGCATTCGCACATTTACCTGTCCGCGCTGTCAGGAAGGTCAATTTTTTGTTTCTCATCCTTACGATTTGAAAAACGCCGGTAACATCATACATCACTGCCCAAGCTGCGGTTTAAAATATGAAAAAGAACCGGGATTTTTCTATGGAGCCATGTACGTTTCGTACGCGCTTGGTGTAGCTTTATTCGTAACACTTTGGACATCGTTCAATCTTTTTTTTCCGAATGTTACAATCGGTTGGCAAATTGGTACTATTATTACAGCAACGATAATGCTTGCACCGTTTTTATATGCATTGTCAAAAATAATATGGGCCAATCTATTTTACCATTATGACAAAGAAGCCATTGAACAGTATCGATCAGCTCACTGATGCCTTCGGGTACTTATTTGAGGTTGAACTCATTCAGGAAATTGATAAAATTGGTACATGGTACTCAGCTCCGGCACAAAGCACGTTCATTGACGTTGGTCAAAAGCTTCCAGGCATGCCTTTGCTGTTGGAAGGGTCTTTAAAAGTGTTACGTGAAGATGATAAAGGCGATGAGCTTTTACTTTATTACATCGAGAGTGGAGACACGTGTGCTATGACTCTCACCTGCTGTATGGGAAATGCTGTTAGCCAAATTCGTGCAGTTGTTGAGGAAGACGCACGTTTAGTAATGGTTCCGACAGAAAAGATGGAAGAATGGATTGTAAAGTACCGCACTTGGCGTTCGTTTGTATTGAATTCCTACAACAACAGAATGAATGAAATGCTAAATGCCATAGATGCACTTGCTTTCAAGAAACTCGACGAGCGTTTATGGATGTATCTGACGGATAAGGTTAAAGTGACTTCTTCAACCATGTTATCGGTTACTCATAATGAAATCGCCTTTGAATTAAATTCCTCACGAGTGGTGATTTCTCGTTTATTGAAGCAATTGGAAAATCAAAAAAAAATTAAGATGCATAGAAACAGCATAGAAGTTCTGGATTTCTAAATTCCAAATGAAATCGAATAAAAAAGCCTCCCTGAATTCAAGGAGGCTTTTTCAATTACAAAACTTTAATTCAGGATGACATTTTGATCCTTTGGATGCTTCATCTTGAATGAATAAGTCACCTTTTTACTTTCCTTGGCATCGAGTTTCACTCTCCATACCAATTTACCGGTAGTCTTATCGTATTCAGCCTTATCCAAATTCACTGGTTCAATAACGATCTCTGCATTGGTGGTTACAGGAATTTGATCCTCAATAACCAATTCTACCGCAGTTCCTTTCAAATTCTTCATTGAAATCTCGTAGGCGAATGTGCGCTCTTTATCCTTATCAATAATACGCTCTTTCATTTCTTTCTTCAACAGAATGCGTTTCACGATGATATTCGGATCTTTTCCAAGACTCAATCGCAAGGTATCATTCATAGATGTTGGATCCAAATACGTTTCGCCCATATAGGTTCCATCGAAGAAGATATTTGCAGCAGCAGGCACCAATTGCAATTCGTCCAATTTAAGGATCTCAGCCATTAAATACACACCCGGATCCAATTTTGGAACTGTGTAATACTTATACGTTGCGTTCAGATCTGTATTGCGAACGAGTACCAAGTGTCCTTCACCATCCGACTCAATTGTGTAAGGCAGATCAATTTTATATTCTGCAGAAAGCACGCGATCTACCATGGTCATAAAATTCTCAGATGTTTGTGAGATCGATAAGTCTTCTGCTACTGCGCCTGCGTTCATTTCTTCTTTATCGTATGCCCGTCCAGGAGCCTGCGCAGGAGCGACACCATAGCTATTCAATCGCCCATTTATATTTTGGTTATAGAGGTTATAATAATCTACATACCATGGATGCAATTCTGGTTTCGTTTTATTCTGGTAAGGATCATTCGTTGACAAGGTAAGCTTGACGTCATCCCATTTTTCGCCAGTAGTTTGACTCACGTTTGCTTTATAAGTCAGATTCACTTTTCCAGTTAAGATATCTGCGCGCAAATCGTAAGTAGGAACCCAACTTGCACCGGAAACCAAGTAAGAAATATTCAATTTCCCCGCGACAACTTCTTTGGCTTGAATGGTAATTACAAGTCGATGAATTGGCCCTTTAGGTTCTTCCGGAACATTTGAAGATTGGTAATTCAACAAATCTTGCATACGCTCATTCATACGCCCCAATTTCTTGTCGGTCTCTTTTTTGCGCTTATTCAAGGCTTGCAACTTCTTGTTGATCTCATTCATTTTGACCTGATAGTAATCCATGGCCGCTTTTAAAAGCTGAATTGAGTCATTTACTTTTCCTTGACCACGAATTGCTCCGTTATTTTCCAAAATACGTTTACTCGTGTTCAAGACCTCGATTTCATCTTGAAGTTCTCTAATAGCATAGTTGACCTGATCGATCGAATCTTGCAAAAGATCAATGTCTTTGCGAATCTTCAAGGGCAACCCCTCCAATTTGGGTTTTGCGGGTTGGGGATAATACGTATCGTACTTTGAATCGATCAAAACGACATTTCCAAATGCTTTAACTTGCAAACTGCGTGCATCGATGTTGGGCGAAATACCTTCGATTATCAACTGGGTAATTCCCGGTTTCACATTAAAATTTGCTTTGCGATACACCTGTGCTCCTTGTGTATACACTGTGACATCCGATATATTGGATTTTATCACCTCTTTGTCTACTGCCCAAGAATTCGCAGCAAACAAAATAACTACTAACAGACCAACTACTCTTTTCATGGTTTTTGATTTAATATACCTCAGTACTTCCATCGGTACAATTCGTTCAAATGTACACAGAAAAAAAGCCCGATTAACGGGCTTTTTGTTTCTTTTCATCTAGATAAGACCTTGAATTTCAGTGATTATCCTATCTGCTAATGAGCTAGCTGACTCAGCATTCTTACTTTCTGTATAAACGCGAATAATTGGTTCCGTATTCGATTTACGCAGATGCACCCACTCCTTTTCAATGTATATTTTCACGCCATCAGTAGTGTCTACTTCCAGATTAGCATATCTGCTTGCCATCGTTTCTAAAATCCCATCCACATCAATGCCCGGCGTCAATTCAATCTTCTTTTTCGCCATTTCATAATTGGGATATGAAGCGCGCAGAGCAGTCATTGACATATTTTTCTTCGCCAAATGCGTCAGGAACAAAGCAATTCCCACTAACGAATCGCGACCATAATGCAAGTCTGGATAAATGATTCCCCCATTTCCTTCACCTCCAATGACAGCGTCAACCGATTTCATCTTTTCTACCACATTCACCTCTCCTACTGCTGCAGCGAAGTAATTACAGCCAACTAATTCCGTGATATCTCTAAGCGCTCTTGTCGAAGATAAATTGGACACAGTTGCACCCTTTTTACTTGCCAGGATGTATTCCGAAACTGCAACCAAGGTGTATTCTTCACCGAACATAGTTCCGTCCTCGTTAACCAATGCTAAACGGTCTACATCTGGGTCAACAGTAATACCCAAATGTGCTTTTTCAGTTACAACTCGTGCCGAAAGCTCTGTCAAATGTTCCGCCAAAGGTTCTGGGTTGTGTGGAAAATGTCCGGTTGGTTCACAGTACAATTCAATGATATTCTGAACGCCCAAAGCACGGAGCATTTGTGGAACCGCAATACCACCAGTACTGTTTACTGCATCAACAACAATAGTGAAGTTTGCACTTTTAATAGCCTGAGTATCCACCAATGGCAATTCCAAGATCGCTTGAACATGGCGCTCAATGGCAGTTGGATCTTGAGAAACTTTTCCAAGATCATCTACTTCTGCGAAGGCAAATTTATTGGAATCGGCAATACGCATCAATTCTTCTCCATCTTTGCCTGAAATGAATTCTCCTTTCTCGTTCAGCAATTTCAATGCATTCCATTGCTTCGGATTATGAGAAGCTGTTAGAATAATCCCCCCATTTGCTTTGTGGTAAGGAACAGCCATTTCAACAGTTGGTGTAGTTGACAAACCTAAGTCGATCACATCAATGCCCAAACCAACCAAAGTATTCACTACCAAAGAAGAGATCATTGAACCGGATAAACGCGCATCACGACCAACAACTACAGTCAGTTTTTGACCATTAAAACGATTGGATAACCAAGTTCCATAGGCAGCTGCGAAAAGTACAGCATCGATCGGAGTCAATGCTTCACCCGGATTTCCACCAATAGTTCCTCGGATTCCGGATATTGATTTAATTAAAGTCATAGCAATAGGATATTAATCTGGATTGCCAGAAATTTTACTTGTTTCCTGATCTATCGAGTGCAATCATTTTAAGAAGCGTAACTGCGGCTTCAACACCTTTGTTACCATGCTTTCCTCCTGCTCGATCAATGGATTGTTGTTCTGTATTATCGGTCAACAAACAAAAAGAAACGGGTTTGTTTTCACTCAACATAACATCCATTATTCCTTGCGTGGCACCGCTACATACGAAATCAAAATGACGTGTTTCTCCTTGGATAACGACACCAATAGTAATCGCTCCATCAACTGGTTGCGAACGCAAGATCCATTGAGCACCTAATGGCAATTCAAAGGCACCAGGTACATTATGAATTATAATGTTATCCTCCAACACACCATTTTCCAACAATGTTTGAAGAGCTCCTTCGAGCAATTTACTTGTGATATGATCATTCCACTCAGAAACAACAATGCCGATCTTAAAATCGGCACCGTTTGGAATAGTTTCCTTATTATAAGTGGATAAGTTCTTTAAACTTGTTGCCACCTTATTTCTTTACTTGATTGGATACTCGAGCAATGTATTTTTCAATGTTCTTTTGAGACGCAAACACCGTGTACTCATCACGGATCTGCTCATAAAGTTCTGTTGCTTTTTCGAAATCTTTCAATTCTTCTGCAACCAAACCTGCTTTAAACAAATACATTGGAGACGTGTTTTCATTTGCGTTTTTTCGAGCTGCCTCTTGGTACAGTTTCAATGCTTCGTTTAAATCCCCCATTTCGGAGTAACAATCTCCTTGAAGTCCGATCACGTATACTGGACCGTATGTGTCATTCAAATCTACTCCTTCAAGTAATTCTAGTGCTTTTTTGAAATTACCTTTAGTCATGTGCTGACGTGCCAAAGTAAATTGAGCAACTTCTCCACCAACTTTTCCATCGTACTTCTTCACAACACCTTCCAATTCAGAGATAGCTGCGTCTGTAGAATCCTTTACAGCGAGGTTCAGACCTTTGTAATAGGAACTTTTGGACTTCTCGTTATCTGGACCCCAAACAAACTGTTTGTAAAGGATATACCCTATTGCCAATACCAATACCGCTGTTACAGCTATTGTGATATTTTTCAATTGTTTGTTCTCCTTGAACTGTTGTTTAAAATTGCTTAAACCTGTGCTTTTAGACATGTATGTAATATTTATAGCGTTGCAAAAATAAACTTTTTTTCCAAAGTCAACATATGAAGTGATGAACTGTAACGGATACTTTATAAAAGTGAAAACATTCGGGGTCTTATTCTATCATTTGCAAATATGAATCAATGAACTGTATTACCATCATAAAGCATTACGTATACCATGTAGGCTAAAGTTGAAAAGAGAGCTGTACCTGCAATTGAGCATAAAAGCGCATACAAAAAAGAAAGCACGCCTTTTTTCACGGCGAATGTCTGATAATACACCCAAGCTGGATAAAGAACTTGAAAAATGATCAGATGAAAAAGACTAAGTACCAACATAAACTCCGTACCTGAAAAAATAATGGCTATAGGCAGCATCAAGATGGTTAAAATCGCTATTTCTCCGGCGATGAATGCATTTATGAGCGTATGTTCAATGAAATTGAACCCAATCTTTCGGTACATCCAAGCAGAAAAAACACTTGTTATAATGAATGCTGATGTAAAACTCCACTTGGAGAACTGAATTAAAAACAATTCCAAATTATCCAGCCAAAACAAATAATCCTCGGGAGGTGAAGGTTGAACCGGAAACAAATGATAGAACAACACCATCAGTCCCATGGTTACAAACATGTACAAAAGCGGATTGGTTAATCCAACACGCTTGCCAATGACATAATTCCAACAGACGTTTTTGGGATGTTTGATCAGTGCAATAAATGTATGTGCAAATCCACTATCCACGTGAAAAATGGCGTGTGGAATATCGTGCAAAATAGTCTTAAAGCTGTACCGATGCGTTGTTGCTTTCTGACCGCAACTCGGACAAAAGGGAGTTGTTAAATCTGCATCACAATTCAGACAATTGTGCTTTTCATCCATATTCAAAAATTCAAAACGAAGTATGCAAGATAGCAATATTATCTGTGATTTGACATTCCACTAAATCTGATAATTCTTGACTCTGAAACCCTTCTGTATTCGAATTTGCTGGATTCAAATCTGATAAAATTCACCGATTTGCTTTTGCATGGATACAAGTATAAATCGGAAATAAATGATTAAATTTGCAACGGCTTTAGGTTTTCAACGTGCACTACGAAGAAATTAATAGGGAATCCGGTGTGAATCCGGAACTGTATCTGCAGCTGTAACCCTTGCTAACGTTATTTCAAGATGCCACTGTTTGCCACAAGGCGAATGGGAAGGCGAAATCAACGGAGGGAAGTCAGAATACCTGCCTATAGCGGAATGAATGAAGACTTCAGATTAAAGTCTTGTTCACTTGTTGGGAGACGCGTATCCTTGCATTTGCACATCTTATCTGATTTCTCATTGACTACACTTTTATTAACTTTTTAATGCGTGAAGCAATGAAGAAAATTTACATCATGGTGTCTTTGACACTTAGCTCGACCGCTTTCGGTCAACAAATCGCAACTTTTGAAGATCTCGAACTTCCTGCAAACTCTCATTGGGATGGGTCGGATAGCACTGGTGGTTTTACTTCCGGATCTGTTTATTTCATGAATGAATACAACCACGATTGGAGCTACTGGTCGGGAGGTTTTATTTACTCCAGCTCTCAGAACGACACCACTGCAGGATACACCAATGATTTTTCTGCAATTACGGCAGGGGGACAAAATAGTCCAACTTACGCCGTGAATTATGGAGGAAACATTGACTTTGGCTCCCTGAAAACAGTAAGCAGTATTGCGATTACGAATACTACTTATGCATACTTATCCATGCGAGATGGTGATTTTTTTGGAAAACAATTTGGTTCTCCATTAAATGCTGCCGGTCAGGCAGATGGAACAAATGGTGCAGATTGGTTCAAACTAACTATTTCCGGATTTGATGGGGATTCAATTGCCACTGGATCGATCGATTTTTATTTGGCAGACTTCAGATTTGCTGACAGCACACAAGATTATTTGATTGATTCTTGGCAAACTGTAGATCTAACGAGCTTGGGGGCAATTCGATACTTGAACTTTGAATTATCTTCCAGTGATAATTCCGGTGGATTTATGAACACCCCTGCTTATTTTGCTTTGGACAATTTAAGTTATGGCAACTTGGCCATTGAGGAAGCTTCATCTTCAGATCTTTCTTACTTCCCGAATCCAGCAGTTAGCCAAATTCAATTTACAAATGAAGGTCCTGCAACACTCAGTATTACTGACATGAACGGTCGCGTTGTTTTTGCATCGCAAGTGGCTGCCAATGCGGTTGTTGATCTAAGCGACCTGTATTCAGGAACATATTTATACAGACTTACCTCAGAAGGGAACCTGCACCAAGGGAATCTTATTAAGTTGTAATCGTGCGATTAACGATCGTTTGTATCATTTCATTGTTGACAAGCTGTGGCATTTGGTCACAGCCTGTAAAAGAATTGGACACGGTCGTCATACTTCCGAAAAGTATCTATTCGGATGGCGGGTTTCATATTTCCGGCAGGACGCTTGATAGACTGCTGTTACCGGATGTAGGCAGTGTCGTACAACGAATCCCTGGTTATCAGGTAAAAAATTATGGTGATGTTGGAGGTTTGAAATTGGCCTCCTTTCGCAGTTTTGGTGCAAATCACACATCGATTATTATCGATGGACAAGCTGCCTCTGTGACCCAAAATGGCTCTACTGACCTGAGTAATATACCAACCGAATTTGTACGCAGCATTGAAACATGTGGCCCCTTAGACTTGCGGACAGAAATTCCATTAATTGCCAAATTGAACGGTTCCGCCTTGCTGATTCAAACACTACACAGTCCGTTTTCTTTGCAGAAACACGCTTCCGTTAAGATCTCAACCCAACAAGGAAGTTTTGGTCTTTGGAGCTCAGAAATGGGTTTGAGCCTTCCAATAAACAAATGGCGTTTTGCGCTAAGTGCCAAGGCGCGCAGTTATTCCGGAGAATTTCCCTATCAATATCAAAACGGAACACAAACAATTGATGCCGTTCGAAAAAACAACGATC
>CAYLJB010000067.1:6511-16577 GCA_964383785.1 uncultured Fluviicola sp. | reverse complement strand
TCGCATTCCTCCCGCGAACAGACTTGAAAAATTAAAAGGTGATCTGCAAGAATACTACAGTATTCGGATTAACAATCAATGGCGCATCATCTTTAAATGGATCAATAATGATGCATACGAAATAAGAATAGTAGATTATCATTCATAAAATAGATATGGAAAAGTTGAAAAATATTCACCCGGGTGAAATCCTACTTGAGGAATTCTTAATTCCAATGGAGATCTCTGCCTATCGTTTGGCAAAAGAAACTTTTCTCCCTCAAACCCGCATTTCCGAAATTATCAAGGGTAATCGAAGAATCACAGCTGATACCGCGATTCGTTTCGCCAAATATTTTGGAACAAGCGCAAAGTTTTGGTTGGGCCTTCAAGATGATTATGATCTGGAAGAAGAACGAAATCAAAAAGAGCAAGAGTTTAATAATATCAAACCCATAGAAGGAAGCGCTGCTTAAGAAACGTCTAGCGCAAGAGACGGAATTATGGGAAACGCAATACGAATCCGATAGCTATCGGGAAGAAAACAAAAGGATTTTGGATCGCAAATAAAACTAATTTTATTTCGAAAGCTTTAGGTACGGCTCCTTTATCAGGCGTGGCAACGTTAATGGTCATTAAGCACAACGATTCTTAATAACACTTCAAAAAAACATGAACATTTCTCCAATTATAGAAGTAGACGATTTATTGAGCATATATAAAGACGCCGATGTGATGATCTTTGATGCCAGTAACGGTAAAAATGCCAAAGCTAACTACGATATAGCCCATTTAGAAGGAGCCATTTTTGTTGACTTGAATACTCAATTGGCAAACATTAAAAACGATTTTTCAGCAGGTGGGCGACATCCATTGCCTCAAATAGAAGAATTTGCCGAAGTTTTAACTGATTTGGGAGTTTCAAAAAACAAGCATATTGTAATTTACGATGACAAAAACGGATCAAATGCCGCTGCAAGATTTTGGTGGATGCTCAAGTCAGTTGGTCACGAAAAAGTTCAAGTATTGAATGGTGGCCTAAATCAGGCTAAGGAAAAAAAAATTCCACTGAGTACAAAGAAAGAAATCATTAAAAGAGCTCCCCAGCAATATCACATTGAAAAATGGATATTACCTACAATCGAAATGAACGAGGTAGAAAATGTATCGCAAAATCCGAATTATTTGGTAGTTGATGTTCGAGACAAAGAACGATATGACGGAAAAATTGAACCGATTGATTTAATTGCAGGACACATTCCCGGGGCAATAAATATACCTTTTACAGAGAATTTAGATCAGAATGGATTATTCCTGAAACCAAACGCATTGAGAAATAAGTATCTAAAGCAATTTGGAAAGATAAAAGCTGATCAGATCATCGTTCATTGTGGTTCGGGGGTAACCGCTTGTCATACTCTATTGGCTTTGAATTATGCAGGCATGGAAATTCCATATTTGTATGTAGGCTCATGGAGTGAATGGAGTAGAAATAATAAAATGATAGAAAAAAAGTAGGTGCTAAAGTTTACAAAGGTAAGCTTCCCTTAACATGCTTTATTTGAAAAAAGTACACGGAAAACAAGCTCTATCATGTTACTCCAATTTTATAAGCAACCTCCAAGTAAAACAATAAATATGTTTAAAGTCCTTGCATTTTTAATTGAAGTGGTCAATTGGATCCGGATTGTCCTTTCCCCTACCTTGATCGGGGGCATTATTGGTGTGTTGATCTATAGCAGCAATGAGAATACAACCGGATTAATTTTTGGAGGCATCTTTTGTCTTGCAGGATTTATAGTCGGGATCATCTGGGCAACAAAAATATGGAAGCGAAAAGGCACCACGCAGTTCATGTCGCGTATTCATGCCAGTCCGGATATTGACGAAGCCACGAAACCGAAAGATTCAGACAAATGATCAGCCTAGAAGATAAAAACACTCGGAAAGGTAGGCTCTGGGCAATTTTCTACGTTTGGCCCGTTTTTATCATTTTTGTCCTAATAAATTTCAATCCTGAAAACGCAGATATATTTAATTGGTTGCTGGTTGTGGCATTGTGTTGTTCAGGATTGGTTTGGACATTTATTTTGATACAGAAAATTAGAAAAATTAGACAAGACAATTCGCATAGGTGATTCAGTTCAAGTCGCAAATCAATTAATAAAAATCATGAAATTCCTTCTCATCTTCCTATTCCCACTTACCCTACTCGCTCAAAACACTGCGGAGATAGATCTGAAAGCTCAATTCATTAAAGATTCGCTGGCTTACGAGACCTTTGAAAAAGAACACGGGAACTACATTCAAACCAAACATGTAAATATGCATTACTTGGAATGGGGAAATCCGAAAAACCCTACGCTTGTTTGGATCCATGGTACTTATTCGAATGGTACAGAAATTATGGAGTTCGTCGATTCCCTAGTAAATGCCGGCTTGCATGTACTTGCCATTGATTACTTCGGACACGGAAAAACAGGAATTCCTCTAGGTGAAGTATCATTGTATGATGTTGCAGACGACATCAAGTACCTACTCGACTCTAAAAAGATCAAATCAAGCTACTTAGCAGGCTGGTCTCGAGGTGGTTCCATAGCCACGGCCTTTTACGACAGTTATCCGAAAATGGTCAAAGGTCTTGTGTTAATCGATGGAGGCGCTGCAAATTGGATCCGAAAACGACAACTGTTGAGCGAGGAACAGATTCAGGCCCATTTCAAAAAAATGGAAGGAAACATCGCAAAAACCTATTATTCCTCTCAATTCGAATTGTACAAAGCAAATTACAGTGCCGAATATTCGCTTTGGAACAGTTTTAATTTCAGCTTTTTTGGCCAAGAAGCGAACGGTTGGACCTTTAATCCGAATTTACAGACATGGCTGCAGGACAATTCGATCGAATTAAAGAAACAGCATTTCTATAAACCGGCGACCGCCAACCTCTTCAATCAGTCTACCTTTTTCATGTTGCCCGAAGTCATTTACCGCGATCTAAAAACCAGCATCCTGATCATCGATCCCTTAAAAGACGATAACGAAGGATTTTTTTCATTCTCCGATGAATATCAAAAGATCAAAGCGATCAATCCAAAGCTGGTCACCATTTCCACGTATCCCAATGCCACACATGCCGTTATTTATGAAGAATCGGTTCGACTGCAGCAGGAAATAATAGCATTCATAAAAGGAACTAAGAAATAGACTACCTTCTATCTTAGATTTAGGCATATTTGATCTCAATGAACACACCAAAACACGATGTTTAAAGTCCTTGCATTTTTAATTGAAGTGGTCAATTGGATCCGGATCGTCCTTTCCCCTACTTTGATCGGCTGCATTATTGGTTTGTTGATTTATAGCAGCAATGAGCATACTACCGGATTAATTATTGGAGGCACTTTTTGTCTGGCAGGTTTTATTGTCGGGATCATCTGGGCGACAAAAGTCTGGAAGCGAAAAGGCACCACGCAGTTCATGTCGCGCATTCATGCCAGTCCGGATATTGACGAAGCCACGAAACCGAAAGATTCAGACAAATGATTTTCAATGACGAAAAACAAATGTCACAAGAAAACTATCTTTGAGTAAGCATTAGCACCATGAAAGCATTGATCATACAAGGAGGAGGATTCCGAACGGCCTTTACGGCGGGCGTATTGGATGCGTTCATTGTGCAGGAACACGATCCGTTTGATCTGTATATCGGTGTTTCGGGCGGAGCAAATGCCCTCTCTTATTTTTTGGGGAAACAGTACAAAGATTGCATTCGCTCGATTCACGTCTTGCTTGAGGACCCAAAGTTCATGAACTACAAACAGTTTTTGGGAACGCGCGTACTTATGAACGTTGACTTCTTTGAAGAGATCGCCCGAGAAATCGTCAAATTGGACTTAGCTGGCATTTTTGAGTACCATTCCAACAAAAAGATCTTCATTGTGGCTACCGATCGCATTACCGGCGAACCGGCATATTTTCAGCCCACAGCCGAAAATTGGGTGCAATGCCTGATCGCTTCGTGTGCCATTCCGTTTGTGACTAAGGCCAAGCACAGTTTGGAAGGACGAGAATGCATGGACGGCGCCTGGAGTGATCCGCTTCCCGTTCAGTGGGCCATTGATCAGGGAGCAACGGAGATCGTTGTTTTGCGCACATCGCACAGCAATGCCAAGGAAAAACAATCCCTTCCCGATTATTTCGGGGAGAAATACTATAAGAACCATCCGGGATTGGCTCGGATCTTTTCGAAAAGTCACTTGCGTTTCAATGCGTCTTTGGATCTGATCTTGAATCCACCTGAAGGAATTCGCATCACCCAACTTCAACCGGTGCAAAAACTGAAAACGGGCGGCTACACGAATTCTAAAGCATCGCTAGACCTGGATTACCGACAGGGCTTGGAAGTAGGCTTGGATTATTTGCGGGGGATGAAGAAAATTCAAAATCAATAAATTCAAATTAAAGCCTTGATTAGCAAGAGACAAGATGAAGCAAAGCGAAAAAGTTTGTCCTCAAGGACACCGATTCTTTAAAAGTTCCAGTTGTCCGGTATGTCCGGTCTGTGAAAAAGAAAAAAACTTAACCGAGCATGTATTCTCATCGCTTTCGGCTCCTGCGCGGCGTGCGCTTGAACAAAATGGCATTTCTTCGCTTGAAATTTTAGCTAATTATTCAGAAAACGAAATTCTAAAACTACATGGTTTAGGTAAAAGCAGTATTCCGAAAATCAAGCTTTTACTTCAGGAACATAATCTGAATCTCAGGACATAAAAAAGGCGCATTTAAGCGCCTCTTCAAATAGTTATATCTCTCGATCAAATCTCAATTTCACGCAACCAGTAGTAGAATTTCTCATTGGATGGCGAAATCGTTTCTAAGCGGAAAGACGGACGCTCATAAGCAGTCATTTTCACTTGTAAGTTCAAGATGATCTCCTCGCGCGACACGATCAATTCCAAATATTCTCCTTCGATCAAACTGGAGATAAAATTCTCCAAAGTAGTCTGGTCTACACGCAAACCGTTGCAAGCAATGACCTCGT
Organism: uncultured Fluviicola sp.; assembly: GCA_964383785.1. Lineage (GTDB taxonomy): Bacteria > Bacteroidota > Bacteroidia > Flavobacteriales_D > Crocinitomicaceae > Fluviicola. The sequence goes on along the minus strand of CAYLJB010000067.1, from coordinate 11,557 downwards.
CACCAACACTGATTCCGGCATCCTCTGCTGCTCCACCTGCACGGATCGATTTTACAATACACTTGCCATTCTCCTGGGAGAAACTTGCTCCAAAAGAAGCCATCGGTTTACCTGTGTAAGTTGCCTTCACTCCTACTTTGGAATACACGCTGTTGAAATCAGGAATATCCGTTCCATTCACGTATTTCGCAAAGAAATCGTCCATGTTCTGGCCCAAGAATGATTCCAAGGCTTTTTTAAATTCAGCTTCGGTAAATCCTCTATTTTTTTTGATGTAGAATTCTTCGTACAAATAGCGCAGGAAATGATCCAAACACTTTTGCGCATTGAACTTGTCAATGATCATCGCATCTAACAGTGAAGCCAACATAGCACCTCGCGAATAATAAGTCATTCCGGTATTGGAACTATTCTCATTCGGTCGGTAACCTTTGATCCATGCATCGTAGCTGGAATGTGCCACCGGCTGCACACGCGAACCAGGTGTTCCTTCTACGTAGTTGATCGTACTTTGCAATTTGCGCAAATAATCTTCTTTGGAGTAGTAACCGGCACGCACCATCAACAATTCATCGTAATAAGAAGTAAATCCTTCCATCACCCACAACAAAGACGTGTAGTTCTCTTCATCGTAGTTAAATGGACCTAATTCGATCGGGCGAATGCGTTTCACATTCCACAAATGGAAGTATTCGTGAGCTACCAGAGACAGAAAATCGTTGTAATTGCTCGCATATGTCCAGCGGTTCACACTCAATACCGTTGAATTGGCATGTTCCAAACCACCTTGTCCATTGATCACGTTGTGAATGATAAAGGTGTAGTTTTTATTCGGGTTTACACCACCAAACACATCATTTGCTGCGGTTACAATTCGGGTCATATCGCGCTGCAATTCTTCCATATCATAATTCCCCATTCCATATAGCGCGACTTCATGGTTGGTATTTCCAACGTTGAAATAGAACACTTCTTGGTTACCAATCTCGAGCGGAGAATCTACGAGCACATCGTAATTTTCAAAAGTAAATACCGTGGAACCGTCTGCTTGAAGCGCTTCCGCAGTACGCGGCAAACCGGTGGAGATCGTAGTGAATGATTTGTATGGATGTACCGTTAATTTTCCTCCGAGTTGTTTGAAACCGTCAACATAACAGAATACACCTGAACCGGAAACGAATCCATGAGAAAGGTCCAAAAAGGAAGTTCTTACCGATAATTCGAAAGCGTACACTTCATATTTCACTTTGACTTGCTTGGCTTTACCTTTGGTGATCTTCCAAGCATTCTTGCTGGTTTTCTGAACAGTTAGAGCATTTCCTTTTTCATCGTAGGCTTTTACGAGATTCACATTCTTTGCAAATTCGCGAACCAGATAGGAACCGGGTGCCCAAACAGGCATTTTCACTGTTAACTCGTTTCCTTTGAATCCACTCAGATCCATTTCCACTTCGAAATAGTGGTTCTGAGGTTTACTCATTCTTAACGTATAGTTCACGCTCTGTCCGAAGGCATTTGCAGCAACTAAGAAGAGAACTACGATTAATCTGCTCATATTCATATTTTGAGGGATAAATATACCGATTTAGGGCTAAAAAATTGCCGGGGAATCTCAAAAGATCAAGATTAACATCTCTATCATACTGCCTTTACATCCAAGAGACACGTTCTATCCAACTTTGCATTGCTCGAAAAGACATGAAACAAATTTTATATAGCATTTTCGGAATACTGGTGGTCCTAATGACAGCGGCTATTCTGATCCAGGTTCACTTTTCCAAGTTGGCCGGAGAGGACCGAGAAACACTCATTCAAATAGATCAATTAGGCGAAAAGATCATCAAGCGAAAGGAGCTAATGCGTAGTTTGGAAAAATGGAACCCAAATTATGATCGAATTGCCCGAAACCCTACATTTTTCATTGAAGAAACCAGTCACCATTTCGGTGATTTGGCGGTACATGTTGAAGCCATCGAATTTGCTAAAAAACCGACTGTTTTAGAAAAGCTAAAAGACATCAAAAGCTCCGAATATGAAATCATTCAACAAATATCGCGTATCGGATTTAAAGAATTTGGCGCGATTGGCTACATGCGTAGATCTATACATCAACTGGAAGCAAAACACCCGGAATATCGAACAGAAATACTTGCCTTGCGCAGGGAGGAAAAAGACTTTTTAATGCGGAATGACGATCGCTATAAAGTACGCTTGGATCATCAATTAGATTCTTTGGAATCAATGAAAGGTGCGCCTAACTTCTCGAACTATCGGAAGAGCATTGATTATGTTGCAATGAGTTTATCCTCGCTATGGGAAAGGAATGGACTTTTTGAAAGATGGGCATTTCAAACAGAGCAATTACAACATACCATTCGCAGTCAGCGAAGTGCTTTACTCATCCAATATGATGAACGTGCAAAAGCGGGATTTGTAGTACAAGTTAGTGCTTTTATCCTACTGTTGGTTACGATCTTGCTGCTTGGCTATTTAGCTATTCGTTTGATATCCAACCAAGTAAAAGTCATCAATTTGGCAATGGAATCGTTCATTTTCAGCAATTACGATCTCAGCAAGCTGGAATTTCAGTCAATACCTCGTAATGAAATCGGATTGATCGCACGTCATTTCATGAAACTAGCCAGAAAAATTCACGGAGACATGCAAGAATTGGAAGGTCGCGTCGCTCGAAGAACCGCATCGCTGGATCACAAAAACCAATTATTACTAAAGCAACACCAGGAAATGCTGGAAAGTCTGAGTTATGCCCGCGATATTCAACAAGCGATCATGACAAGTAGAGAAAAAATGAGCTTCCTGATGCCTGAAACACATGTCTTCTATGCGCCGAAAGAGCAAGTTGGGGGTGATTTCTTTTGGATGAAAAACGTGAACATTGAAGGTGATCCGCATATCTTATTCGCGTTAGCAGATTGCACAGGTCATGGCGTACCCGGTGCATTACTGAGCATGATCGGATTGCACTTTTTAGATGATCTTTTTGGTAAAGGCATTCACGACCCATCTCACCTACTACAGGCATTACGAGAAAAAATAAGTCAACGATTGCGTTCTGAAAACGGACAAAGGCGCGATGGGATGGACATTGCCTTATTTTCGTTAAATCTTAAAAATGGGAAGTTAATCTTTAGTGGGGCTCAAATGCCGCTGTGGATTGTTCGCAAGAGGGAAATACATGAATTACCAGTCAACAAACAGCCGGTTGGTTTCTACGAATCAGCTTTGCCCGAATTTAGATCGGTTCATTTTCAATTAGAAACAGGAGATCTTCTTTTCTTATTTACGGATGGATTGGTGGATCAATTTGGTGGGGACAACAATAAAAAGTGGGGCAAAAAGAGATTGCGTGAATTGTTATGTGAAACCAATACCGATATTTTTAATGGCGTAAGCGCAGCTCACTATGCGTGGAAACAAGATGGCGAACAAACGGACGATTGTACCTTTATTACAATTCCCTGGGTTAGTCAAAAAAAATTGAATATTACAGGAATTTCGGATCAAAATGAAAAGAAAACGGACGCGTCTCGATCTGTTCCAAGAACAAATGTGGGTAATGTCGTTTCATCTCTTGGTGCATCAACGCGAATGGTACATCTGCAAAAGTTCCGTAGAAGTGTAAGTATTCCATGAATTTGCCATTCAGGGAAAATTCCTGAAACAGGGAATCGTCTTGTTGGTTCCAAACCAAAGGTTCTACTCCCGACATGCGGCAGATCCGCGGATCGAAAGCCGGTGTGCATTTGCTCCAAATGCCATCCACGTGAGCTTCCACAAAACCGTGAAATACAATCTCTTCACGTTGTAAATAATGGGTCAATTTTTCCACACCAATGTGGTTCACCACGATTCCAAAACCCAGTCTGGCCGGAATTCCAACTCCCCGAAAACATGCAGCCAAAACAATTGATTTCTCCACGCACCATGCGCGTTTGTGTGTGAGGATCTCACTTGCTTTTAATGCTTGCGGACGCAGATCCAGATGATACGGATCGTATAAGAAGCGGTCACGCACATGCTCATACAACCAATTCGCAGTTGCTTTTGGTGAAAGTCCACTGGGAATCTTGCTCAATACTTCCTGCACGCGCGGATGTGTAAAATCCATCGTTTCCGTTGGGGCGAGAAATTCATCAAATGCGTGTGCTTGTTCCATGGTGTACCGCGAAATTAGTAATTTCGTGAGGTGGACAAAGAAAAGCAATCCAAACTTCGCGCGGAATTCGAAAATCATTTGAATTCCCCCCTGCCCTTGCTCATTCGCCTGCGCAATGTGGTGTTTGGTAAACTAAAACCGGATTTGTACACCCAAGTGAGCTTCTTCTTTGCATTAGCACTTTGGTTTGTCTTTTTTTTGTGGTCTGTTATGGGATCAGTAGTGATTCGCGCTCATTTGTGGATCGAGGCTGAGAAGAAGATCCAGGTTTCTAAAATGATCGATGAGCGTGGGATTCAATTGGGATTTGAACCGCAATCATTCATTGGTCGGTTGGAAGCATTTTATGCACTCGGTATTATTCTGTGGTTAGTGGCATTCATCGGTTTGATCCTGATGTGGCGCAAGAACTTCCGCTTTGTGTGGTTCTTTTTTGGTGGAGCAGGACTTTACTTGCTCTTCATGTTAGTCATGCTCGGTTTTGATTACTGGGCCAACGACACCACACTATTCGATAAAGTAAGCTACTTCCTATTAGTAGGACACACTGCTTTTTATGCCTATTTCTTGAAAAAGGAACAAGATGGCGAGCCTATCCAGTTCTTTGGTGTGGATCTGAATGGCGACGACGAAGATTAGCCGATCTCGAAACGAGTTTGCAATTCTTTCAACAAATTGGCTACCACCTTATCCGGTTTGTGTAATTCGTTTGGCAGGAAAACATGTGCCTGTTTGTAAAATTCTTTGCGCCAAGTAAGTTGCTCTTCTACAAATGGAAAAATGGCGTTATCATCTAGTTCAGCAACAAGTGGACGGATAGCACGCTCCTCTTTCAAGCGACGGGCAAGTGTTTGCAAAGATGCATTGAC
>CAYLJB010000067.1:0-6501 GCA_964383785.1 uncultured Fluviicola sp. | reverse complement strand
ACGACCACACCATGCGCTTTCAAAAGATCCATGCTGTTCTGAAAACAAGGCAAACCTCCTCCGGTAGCGATAACACTTGGTTTCAAGTCCGCTAAACTTTCACAAAAAGTGCGTTCCAAGTCCCGAAAGTGACCTTCTCCTTTTTCCGCGAAGATCTCGCGAATGGATTTACCGGTTTGTGCCTCGATAGCGGAATCACTGTCTATAAAATTGCTATCCAATTGTTCAGACAGCATACGACCAATCGTACTTTTTCCGGAGCCCATGTAGCCCACCAAAATGATGTGTTTCGTCAATCCCATTTTTTACCTGATATGATTCCTGCTGTTTTCAATTGTTGTAGAACTGCTTCCAACTTTTCCAGATCCTGTTCGGAATTGAAGGCATTGAAAGAAAAGCGAATAAATACATTCCCATGTTGCACCATCACGGGCATTTCGATCTTGAATTCGTTGTATAGTTGCTGCTTGAGTGCTACCGGATCACCGCAAGTGATGCCAATAGACCCCATTTGTCCGATAAAATGATCATTCACAGGTGCCAATGGAACCGTATTCAGCAAAGAGCATAAGCGGGGCAACCACTGCTGCACAATAGCGCGATTTTTAGCAGCTTCCTGCCACCAATCGTGTTTTGTTAGAAATTCGATGGAACTTTCCAGACAGCAGAATGCAGAAAAGTCGCGCGTTCCGTTGAATTGGTGATGATCGATGAATTGAGATTCGCCAGGATAATCGGCTTCAAAACCCCAACTGATCAAAACAGGATCCATCGGTTGCAAATGCTTTTTCAGATGCAAAAAAGAAACTCCTTTCGGAGCCATCATCCATTTGTGGCAAGCACCTACATAAGCATCCGCATCCAGTTTATGCAGATCCAGGGGAACATGTGCCGGAGCATGGGCTCCATCCACGATGGTGATCAATCCTCTGTTTTTTGCTTCCCGAACAAGATCTTCAACCGGTAAGATCAGTCCGGTAACACTGGTGATGTGACTGATGAACACCACTTTTGTATTTTCGGAATATCCGGCCCAAAACTCCTCTAAGAATGCTTCTTTCGAGGCAATCGGCAGGGAAATTTCGGATTGAACATAGCGAGAGCCTTTTTCGGAACAGTAAAAATTCCAGGCGCGATCGCAGGCCCCGTATTCCAAATTGGTTGTCAATACTTCATCTCCAGCTTTCAGATTCAAACCGCGCGCGAGTATATTGACCGCATAGGTTGGATTTTGTACCAGAACTATGTCAGACGGATCTGCATTCAAATACTTCGCAAGTGCCTTTCGGTTAGCTGCAACGCGTTTTGGTCCGCTTACCGTAATAAACTGTACCGGTTCTGCCTCCAATTCTCGCTGAATGGCTTGATAAGTTTCGAAGATCGGCTTCGGCGTAGCACCAAAAGAACCAAAATTCAGGAACGTAACTTCGGGATTCAGCAAAAACAGATCTTTCATGCTTATTTATGTTTTGTCCAGATCTGCACCAATTCGATCAAGGTATCGACTGCTTTTTGCATGTCCTGCACGCTCACATACTCATGACGTGAGTGGATCGCCATTTCTCCGGTAAATATATTCGGACAAGGAAGTCCCATGAAGGACATACGCGAACCGTCCGTTCCACCACGTATAATGGTCGGACGAGGAGTGATACCGGCTTTTTCCATCGCCCGATTGGCGTAATCAGTTACAAACGGCACTTCGCGAATGATCTCTTTCATGTTACGGTATTGCTCCTGAACTTTACAGGTATAGCTTGCACCCGGAAATTGAGAAATTGTTTCTTTCATGTAGTTTTCCAGACGGGTCTCATATTCCGCAAGTTTACTGGTATCGTGATCGCGAATGATGAATGAAACCGTGGCCTCTTCCAAACCACCTGAAATAGAGGTTGGATGCACAAATCCTTCTCTACCCTGCGTAGCTTCCGGACACCAGTTATCTTTCGGTAAACTATCTACAAAGGAAGCAGCAACCTTAATGGCATGAACCATTTTTCCTTTCGCATAACCCGGATGCGCACTCACACCAGAGATCTGGAAAGTCATAGCATCTGCTGAGAAAGACTCATCTTCAATGGCGCCCAGCTCACCTGAATCAAGCGTATATCCGAAATCTGCATTCAATTTTTGCATATCGAGTTGTTCCACTCCTCTTCCTACTTCTTCATCAGGCGTGAACAGGATACGGATCTTTCCATGTGGAATTTCCGGATTACGCATCAATTGCGTAGCCAGATCCATGATAATGGCCACGCCTGCCTTATCGTCAGCCCCTAATAGCGTTGTTCCAGATGCGGTTATAAGATCATCTCCAATTTTTTCTTTCAAATACGGGTGTTGTTCAACGGTAATCACCTGCGTTGGATCATCCGGTAGAACGATTGGATGACCTGTATAATTTCTGTGAACGATTGGTTTAACATCCGTTCCGGAACAATCCGGAGCAGTATCGATATGTGAGCAAAAACAGATTGTTGGAACGTCATGAGACACGTTTGCCGGAATCGTTGCATAGACATAACCCCATTGATCCTTTTCTGCATCGGAAACTCCGATAGCTTTTAGTTCATCGACTAGGATTGCAGATAAATTCTTTTGTTTCTCCGAAGATGGAAAAGACGTGCTAATAGGGTCTGCAGTTGTATCTACTTGTGCATAACGAACGAAACGTTCTTCAACAGAATAAGGTGCATTTTTCATGAAGGTAAAGTTAACCGAAATTCAATGTTCTTGAAATAAGAAAACTCGAAAACTGTAAAATCACTGTTTACGCACCTTCTTTAAATTGTTCCGGGCGAATAACTGATTTTAATCATTTAATAAGCAGACAAATGGCAGGAATTAATTGTTTTGATCATTCTAGATTTGTAAAAACTTAAACAAAGTTTGAACAATGACTCATCTGATTAGAAACTTCGTTCTATTCGCCACTATGCTTTACATATTGAGCGGTTGTTGTAGTAATCTGTATTATGTTAATGATCCGGTTGTTACGGGATCCGTAACTAAAAAGAACGACTTAAACGCAGCTGCAGGTGTCAACTTTGGAAACCTCAGTTCAGGACTACACGGTCATGCAAGTTATGCGATATCGAACAGTTTAGTCGCAATCGGATCTATTACCGGATATTCCGGATCATGTACTTCAAAAAACTATGATTATGCGGACAGTTCAATTAATGTTCGCTATCTGGGTAGAAAGATAGGATTCGGTGCAGGATATTATCGGTCATTGAATAATATCAATTATTTCGAAGTCTTGGGCGGTGGTCAATTTGGTATAAGTGAAAACAAAAGTGGAACAGAGAATTTTGAGTACCGTTATGTGAAATATTTCATTCAACCTGGATTCTATCAACAAACGGAAAATTTTCAATTTGGTGTGAGTTTAAGAATGGGACTGATGGATTATTTGAATTATCCTACCGGTTCGGCCAATGAGGTTCAAAAAATATCCACTGACGGACCTATATTCTATATTGATCCGGCAATAATTATGTGTATGGGAGGAAGAATGTTTAAAATTGGTGTACAACTGAGTTACACGGTTTCCAATCAAACTACTATCGGATTCACAAAGTATAGTATTTTCCAAGGATCTGTTGTTGATGACCCGCTTTCCATATCTCTTTTTCTTCGATTTTCACTTCCGTCAAAAAAACAGAATTAAAATCATTTTCCGAAATCGATGACCAATATCTATGTCTAAGCTGAATTTGGCTGTGCTTTGAATTGGCGATTTTCAAATCGTTTTTTATCTTCAAAATTGATAAATAAGCTTAAAAAGTCTTGCTTATAACTGAATCAGGCACTTAATTCCACGTAACTTCTTATTTTTGCGGCATTATTGAAAACAATCAATAATAACGAAAATGCTCTCCTTTTTCCGACATATCATTTATTTTGTTGTCCTGGCATTCTTAAGTGGCTACTCTTATGGTCAGGAAGATTTGGAGCAAGCAATTGATACCATTCCGGATACCATTTCTGCAAGAAAACTAATTGAGATTCCTCCTTTTCAATTGTTGAATCCAGATACAATCGCCTTGGGAGAACACGATGAATTGATCTGTGATTCCTATACTGCTTTGGGTCAACCTTGGGTTTATGATGCCTTACACTCCTTCAATAGTCGCCGAATGGACAAGTTTGGCGGTTACCTTAATGTGAAGATCAACGAGGGCTTGGCGGAGATTCGCAAGAAGGGGTTCAATTCCGACGTTAAAAAACTATACATTCAAATCGATCCTACCACATTAACCGTTTTTTGGACAGCCGTTGTTGGACCAAGCACGGATGGTCGTTGCTATGTTTCTGTTGATAGTCGCGGTTCGGCCGGTGGTGGTTTACCTGCCGTAATGAAACAATGTCCGCGGATGCACCGCATTCACACAGGACTGAAGCCTGTCAAACTCCTGGAATACAACGAAAATGTGATCCAATGTTATGACTGGCATAGCAATCGATTGGATAGCGTTTGTCGATACGTGAACATTCAACAGCATTTTTACAAATATTACGATCCGCGCATTGGAAATTTGATCAGCGTTCAGGACTATGCGAAACAGGAATCAACGACTGTTAGCGAATCCGTCCCAACAAATCCTGTAAAGAAAACGACAGCCAGTCCGGCAAGCTATCGCAAATACACCGTTAAATCCGGAGACACACTTTCACAGATCGCAGAAAAGTATCATACCAGCGTAAGTAAGATCAAAAAGGCCAACGGCCTGCGATCAGATATGATTCGGGCTGGACAAACGTTGAAAATTCCCAAATAATTTTTGAGTTTCCTATTGACATAAATGCTGTTTTCAATTAACTTAAATTGGAAAACTTCAAATATGGGATTGACAAAACCTAACGATTACACCACCGAACAACTTGTATTTTCTCAGCTCGGAAAGGCCTTAGGTCATCCTGCGAGACAGCGGATCTTGATGATATTGAGGGCTGAAGGGAAGGTTAGAACAACTGATTTAATAAAAGAGTTAAACTTGAATATTGCCACAGTTCACCGACATTTGATATACATGAGGCAGGCAGAACTTGTCACATGGGAATACCAAATTCATGAAGCTTGGATAAGTATTGATATGAAAGGCTTGAGAGTTCTGGAAAATATGATGGTTAGTTATTTAGGAGGGAAATTGCTCGAGTAAGTTTATTGCGTTTTGGCAATATTGCAATATTGCAATATTGCCAAATTGCCTCAAATATCAACGATGACCTCCGGCCAACTGAATCAATCCATCCAAATCCGTCACAAACACTTTCCGCGTCTGCACATCAATCAACCCCTCCTCTTTGAAATCCTTCAAAAGTCGGATCAAGGTCTCTGTTGCCGTTCCAACAAAATTCGCTAAATCCTCTCGGGTCAAATTGATCGGTTCTTCACCATAAATATCTTGAAGGATCATCAATGCATAAGCTAAACGTTCGCGAACTGATTTCTGTGCCAAATTCGTGATGAAAATCGCCCGCTCGCCTAATTCTTTTGAAAGCTCCTTCAAAACCGCATTGCGCATGCTGGTATTGCTATCCAACATGTTCAAGAAATCGTCCTTTGAAACAAAACAAATATTAGCATCCTCCAAGGTACTTGCCGACAATTTGTAAGGCTCACCGCTCAACATGGAACGGAACCCAACAACTTCACCTTCCTTAGCAATGTGAACGATTTGTTCTTTTCCTTCATCTCCCAAGGCATAGATCTTTACCTTTCCTTGATTGATACAGAACACTCCACGTGGATAACTGCCCTCAACAAATAGTGATTGATGCTTTTTATAGTAATTGCAGGATTTGTGGCCATCTAGATCACAAACCTCATCGTTACTCAAATTGGAAAATATACCGCTGTTTCGCACGACACACTTCTCACAGGTAACATGTTTGTGGGACTTGTCCAACATAAATTTTGCTCGTTAAATAGTAGATACAAATGTAAAAAAAATATAATTAACCGGAAAGCTGACAAACGTCATTTTTTAGGGAATGTCATAGCCCTAGATTTGCTTAAAATTCAGTATTATGAACGGAGAAAATTTAGTCGAAAAGTACAATGTACCCGGTCCGAGATACACTTCCTATCCGACCGTGCCGTTCTGGAAAGTTCAACGCTGGGATGTTCAGGATTGGATCCAGGTACTCCATAAAGGATTGAAAAGCACCTCCAATAACGAAGTTGCCCTTTACATTCACTTGCCATACTGTGATTCTCTTTGCACATTCTGCGGATGTCACAAACATATCACTACTAATCACAAAGTTGAAGAACCTTATATATCTGCTGTTTTAAAAGAGTGGCGTTTGCTGACACAAGAACTGGGACAAAACATTCGAATTACGGCGATTCACTTAGGCGGAGGAACGCCTACTTTTTTCTCTCCAGATGAATTGAAAAGACTCATTGAAGGTATTTTAGATTTTGCAACTTTGATTCCTGATGCAGAATTGGGGTTTGAAGGCCACCCGAAATCAACGACAAAAGTTCAC
>CAYLJB010000066.1:0-16635 GCA_964383785.1 uncultured Fluviicola sp. | reverse complement strand
CCAGTGCATCTTTGCTTTGACCGTGCAAACTCAACATGCACAACTCTTTGTAAATAGCCTCGTGATCGAAGTCCTCCGGCAAGTTGATGCTCATCGTTCCACCTTCAGCAGTCGTCAAATTTTTCACTGCATGAAACGAGAAACAAGTTACATCTGCCAAAGCCCCTGATCGTTTTCCCTTGTACGTTGAGCCGAATGAATGCGCAGCATCTGCAGCAATAAGAATTCGCCCGAGTTTACGCTGCAAATCACTATTCGGTGAGAATTTAGCTTTTACAGAAGGGTCATTTACCAATTTATAAATTGCATCGTAATCACATGGGAACCCGGCAATATCAACAGGCATGATCGCTTTCGTTCGTTCTGTGATCAGGCCCGCTAATTGATCGGTATCCAGGATGAATTTTCCCGGAAGAACGTCCACCATAACTGGTTTTGCTCCCGTGTGCACGATGACGTTGGCAGAAGCGCAATAAGTGATTGCAGGCACGATTACCTCATCTCCCGGTCCAATTCCCCACCAGCGAAGCAACAATTCCATTCCTGCAGTCCAAGAACTTACAGCAACAGTGCACTTATTCCCACAGTATTCAGTCAACTGTTTTTCAAACAATTTCGTGCGCGGACCTGTCGTGATCCAACCGGATGTAAGCGCAGCAGTAACCTCAGCAATGACTTTCTGGTCTATACGTGGCGGAGAAAATGGAATCATGTGTGCAATTTGTTTCAAAGGTAGAAAATCTGCCGTTTATGACATGTATTCTGACCAAATGTAGCAATCACATTAGCGGGATAGCTCAGAAAAACTACTTCCCGGTTTTTTGTTCAAAAGCAGAAAATGGATTAAGCCCTTTAAATATCCCCATCCATAACTGATGTGCAAAATGGGATAGATGACAAACAAGTTTGAAGCTTCCTTCAGATTAGCCGAAGTCCTCAAACTGAACAGAATATTCATCATGAAATATAAGGCCAAGCCTGAAATGCTTACCAATCCCAATACGGGAGAAATGACAAACGGAAGCAAACAGAAAATCAAATAGAAAACAAACAATGGCGGAACCAATTGACGGAGTGTAGTAACTGCTCGGTGTTTTTTATTCACGTATACTTTCCAGTAGCCGTATTGCAAAAACTGTTTCCACAGATTGGGATAAGAACCTCGTACATAATACTTCAAACTGATCTCTGCGTTGAAGAGGATCCTTCCGCCTGCTTGTGTGACGCGAAAATTAAATTCGTCATCCTGGTTCCTTACCAATTCTTCATCGAAATAACCGATCTTCTCAAAAACCCAAGCCGGATACATGGGAGTACCGACAGTATCCACAAAACTGCTTTGCTCTAAAGTTCGAAAATTACCTAAACCCATTCCGAAAGCGGTACCCATAGCTTGTGCGATCATGCGTCCTTGTTCGTTCAAATACACATTTTCTACCGCACCGCCAACGCACCAAACAGTGGGATCGGCTTGTAAACTTTCTACAGCTTTACGCAGGTAATTGGAGGAAATAACTTGTCGCGCCCCGATAATTTGATAAAAATCAGCATCCTTAGTGGCGTAAATACCCAGATTGAAGGCGAATGGCGTGAGTTGCTTTTCATTGTTAACTAACTGAATTCCCGGAAACTCCTGTTGCAAGGTTTGCAGTAATTCTCGAGTCCCATCATTACTCATGCCGTCCACCACATTCACAGCCAAGTGACAATCACCTGAAAGATCCGAAGCATAAATTGCCCGAATGCATTCCTCGATATTTTTCACCTCATTGCGACAAGGTATGACAACAGCTATTTTCATTTTTTCTCAAAAGGTTTTGCCGGGTTTCCAGCAACTACAACCCCTTTTTCTACGGATTTCACTACCACACTACCCAATCCAACCAAGGCTTTGTCGGCAACGGATAATTTCTGACGGATCGAAGCTGATGGAGAAACCCAAACGTCTTCGCCGATCTCCACACTTCCAGCGATCATCGCGTTGGCAATGATCAAACTGTTCTTGCCAATCTTTACTCCGTGAGCGATGTGCACCAAATTATCCACTTTTACATTTTCGTGAAGCACTGTGGAGCCCAAAACTGCACGGTCAATACATACATTGTTTCCGATCTCCACATGGTCATGAAGAATCACATTACCAATGTGTGGCATCAACTCGTAATCACCTGCTTCATTTTGTTCGTAGCCAAAACCAACTCCACCTACGGTGTTATTCGCTCCTATACTGCAGTTATTTCCAATCTGTGTATGAGAATGGATAACAGTATTTGGACCAATAGCTACATAATCACCCAGTTTGCAACCGCGTTCAATAACCACATTCGCTCCTATCGCCACCCTGTCTTTATTGAAAACCACACTCGGATCGATTACCGCCGTGGGGTGAATGCTTCCAAAAACCTTTTTTTCTGCAAAGAACTCTTGCAACACTTTCAAAAAAGCGCTGCGTGGTTTGTCAACCGGAATGGCAAAATATGATCGTTCGTTAGCCTGAATCTCTTGAAAAACTTCCTGACTCACGATAACGGTACCTGCATGAAGTTCCTTTAACAGATCCTTGTTCTTATCCGAACACCAACCAATTGATTCCGCGGAAAAATCCGGATCATTGATTGCGAGCACATTCGTGATTCGTTGTTCCGAACTATCTGAACAAAGACTTCCCGTTAAGAAACTGCATACCTGACTTCGTGTGATCATGATCAATCAATTATCCATCGAACAATGTTAAAGGCTTCGGCGTACTTCGTTCCAATTTGAACACCGCGTGTTCTGGCAACGGAGCGCAAGAAATCTTCATCGGAATATGGTCTGTGCGCCTGAGACTGGTACTCTTTCAACGCATTTACTTTCGTTTGAACATGAGTTTCATCCAAATGAACGAAACTAGATGTTGTAAAGGACAAATTGTTCCAAGGCAATTCATAGGATAGAATGGATGCGAATTTAAATGCACGCAAACCTTCCGTAGCAACCGTAGCATGATCTTGGTGAACATCTGCCAAATCTGGCATGAAGATCAATTGCGGATTGAAATCCTGACGAATACGGATCAGATCATCCAAAATATCTTGTCTACGATATCCAAAAGTTCGCACATCGTAATCGAACAATAACAAGTTCTCACTTTTAATCCCCAACACTTTGGTTGCTGCCTTCACTTCAGTGATCAAAATATCGGAAGGAAATTGCGGCAATACGGATTGCTGACAAGCCGAAAATGCGGCGTACATGACATCATGTCCCTCTTCGATGAATTTTGCAATGGTACCTCCGCAACCAAACTCACCATCATCGGTGTGTGGCGCTAAAACCAAAACTCTTTTTTTATTCTTCATAGTTCCGTATTGGATCAATATTAATTCAAATCAACAATAATTATTGCAGAAAACCTACAAGATCAAATCTGCCATTTGGCGGGCTGCCGTTCCGTTTCCAAAATAGCTCTTGCGTTCTACTGTTGGATCAAACGAATTGATAGCCCAGGTGATCTTTTCAGCATCTGCACCAACGATCACATTCCATCCGTTCTCAACGGTCTCCACCCATTCCGTCTCATCGCGCATCGTAATGCACGGTTTACCCAAAAAGAAGGCTTCTTTCTGAACGCCCCCACTATCTGTTACGATCTTTTTAGCGCCAGTTTCCAAACGCACCATATCCAAGTAACCAACAGGTTCTATCACACGGATGTTCTCACCCAACGCGATCTCGTAATCATTCAAATACTTTTGCGTTCGCGGATGCAGAGGCAGAATGATCTGTTCCTTAGAGTCATTCAATCCTTTAACGATCCCTTTCAAACGGGAGATATCATTGGTGTTCTCAGCTCGGTGGATAGTACATAACAAATACGCGTTTTCAGATACTCCCAATTGCGCCAAAATCTCACTCTTTTCAGCAGCTATTTTGCTAAAATGAAGAATTCCATCAAACATAACATCGCCAACATTGTGTACTCCTTTCGTGATTCCTTCACGCACTAAATTATCAATCGCAGTTTGCGTTGGAACAAAAAGCAAATTCGAAATATGATCCGTTAAAATGCGGTTTTGCTCCTCAGGCATGGACATATTGAAACTGCGTAATCCTGCTTCAACGTGAATAACCGGAATTAGCAATTTGGAAGCCGCTAAAGCACCTGCAAGCGTAGAATTCGTGTCACCGTAAACCATCACATAGTCTGGTTCCTCTTCAAGCAAAACTTCTTCAATCGCCACCAACATGGCACCGGTCATTGCTCCATGCGATCCGGAACCAACATTTAAATGATACTTCGGATGTGGAATACCCAATTCATCGAAAAAAACATCGGACATATTCGCATCGTAATGCTGACCTGTATGCACGATGATTTCTTCGAAAAAGTCAGCAAACACCGATGAAACAGCTGCTGCTTTGATGAATTGAGGACGTGCCCCTAGGATGGTGACAATTTTTTTCAAATTCAGTTTACTTTAGGCAAAAATAGCGATTACACTCCATATTGCGGATAGAAGCCCAAGCTGCCCATACTTTTCCCGCTCTAACAAAGCGACTTCCACCGTAAACTCCCCTGTTCAAGCATTTTCTCCTTATATTTGAACTTTAAATTTCGTTCATGCGATTAAAAGGAAAAAAGGTATTAGTGACAGGAGCAGATGGCTTCATTGGTTCTCACTTGGTTGAACGACTTCTTGCAGAAGGCGCTGAAGTAAGGGCTTTTTGTTATTACAACAGCTTTAATTCTTGGGGTTGGTTGGATACATTTCCCAAAGAATTGTTGCAACAAATAGACGTTTTCACTGGTGATGTGCGCGACCCAAATGGCGTGCGAACAGCAATGAAAGGAATCGATATTGTTTACCACCTGGCAGCCTTGATCGCCATTCCCTATTCTTACCATTCACCTGACGCCTACGTAGATACGAATGTGAAGGGAACTTTGAACATTGTTCAAGCTGCGAAGGATCTGGGAACGGAACGTGTACTTGTTACTTCTACTTCAGAAGTTTATGGCACTGCACAATACATTCCAATCGACGAAAAACACCCGCGTCAAGGTCAGTCGCCTTATTCCGCAACAAAGATTGGTGCAGATTGCATCGCTGAGTCGTTTTACCGCAGTTTTGATATGCCGATCACGATCGTAAGACCTTTCAACACCTACGGCCCAAGACAATCTGCAAGAGCGATCATCCCAACGATCATGACACAATTGTTGAACGGATATGAAGAGATCAGTTTGGGTGACCTTACCCCAACTCGCGACTTGGTTTTCGTTAAAGACACCGCGCGTGGTTTTGTCGAGATTTCTTTGTGTGATAAACTAAATGGTCAGGATGTGAACATTGCCACTCACAACGAGATTTCTATTGGCGACTTGGCAAAAGAACTGATCAAACAGATCAATCCAAGTGCAACGATCATTCAGGAAGCACAACGCTTGAGACCTGAAAATTCAGAAGTTTTCCGTCTATATGGCGACAACAAAAAATTGTTAGAATATACCGGATGGAAACCGGAAACTACCTTAGAAGAAGGTTTGCGTCAGACCATTGAATGGTTCAAGAAACCTGAAAATCTAAGACAATACAAAGCTGATATTTACAACATTTAATTCGCAGCATGGATTTCAACGGTATCGTAGAAACAATCAGACGTCGATTCGGTCAGGAAGGCTTCATTCCTTTGCATGCCCCTTATTTTGGTGGTAAAGAGCGTGAATACTTGATCGAATGTATCGATAGCACCTTTGTTTCTTCAGTTGGACCTTTCGTGGATCGTTTTGAACGTGACATGTGTGCAATTACCGGTGCGCAATTCGCCATCGCCGCTGTAAATGGAACTGCAGCCTTGCATATGGCCATGATCGTTGCCGGTGTGGAAAGAGACGACGAGGTACTTTCACAAGCTTTGACTTTCGTGGCAACCGCGAATGCAATTTCATACATTGGAGCTAAACCGGTCTTTTTAGACGTGGATAAAGATACGCTCGGACTTTCTCCTCAAGCTGTTCGTCAGTTCCTGGAAAAAGAAACGTTTCAGAATGAACGCAACGAGTGCATCAATAAACGAACAGGCAAACGCATTAAGGCCTGTGTTCCGATGCACACCTTTGGGTTCCCTATGAAGATTCATGAGTTGCTAGATCTTTGCAATCAATACAATATCGTTTTGATCGAAGACGCGGCTGAATCCTTGGGTTCATTTGTGGGAGAGCAACATACAGGAACTATCGGACACATTGCGGCTTTCAGTTTCAATGGTAACAAAACAGTTACTTCCGGTGGTGGTGGAGCCATTGTTACCAATGATGAAACATGGGCAAAACGCGCCAAGTATCTAACAACCACCGCAAAAGTTCCTCATGCTTGGGATTTCTACCACGACGAGATCGGATACAACTACCGAATGCCAAACATCAATGCTGCGTTGGCTTGTGCACAGATGGAACAACTTCCACAGATCTTGAAGAACAAACGTGAAACTGCTAGTTTCTATCAGGAAGAATTGACCAAACAAGGAGTGCATGTGGTAACAGAAACGCCGAACACTACAGCCAACTATTGGTTGAATACCATCATTTTGAATTCTAAAGAAGAACGGGATGCCTTTCTTCAATTTTCGAATGATAAGGGTGTGATGACAAGACCCATTTGGACTTTGATGAATCGTCTTCCGGCCTTTCAAAATAGTCAAACCGATAGCTTAGAGAATTCCATTTGGCTGGAGGAGCGAGTGGTAAATATCCCAAGCAGCGTAACCCTTTGAGATATGTTTGAAAACAAGATATACATCATTGCTGAAGCTGGAGTGAATCACAACGGTGATATCAATCTGGCGAAAAAATTGATCGATGCAGGAAAAGCAGCCGGCGTTGATTGTGTCAAGTTTCAAACTTGGAAAACAGAAGAACTGATCACAGCTGACGCTCCGAAAGCAGCCTATCAGGTGGCTAACGATGGCGAAGGCACGCAGTTCGACATGCTGAAAAAACTGGAATTGAGCTACGACGAGTTTCGAGAATTGAAAGCATACGCTGCTACAGTTGGCGTAGATTTTTTGTCCACACCGGATGAGCTAAGCAGTCTGAATTTCTTGGTCGATGAGCTTCAACTTCCACTTATCAAAGTAGGTTCCGGAGAGATCAACAACCTTCTTTATTTAAAACAGATCGCAAGTAAGAAGCGACCCGTGATCCTGTCAACCGGAATGTGCAACTTGGCTGACGTAGAGCGAGCTTATTACACACTCAAAGACAATGGAGCTCCTGAAGTGGCTATCTTGCATTGCACTTCCGAATATCCAGCTCCATTAGAAACGGTGAATTTACGAGCAATGGACACGCTTCAAGCTGCCTTTAAAACAACCATTGGGTATAGCGACCACACTGCGGGAATCGCTATTTCTTTAGCAGCTGCAGCTCGTGGAGCTCGCATCATCGAAAAACATTTTACGCTCGATAAAAACATGGATGGTCCTGACCACAAGGCTTCTTTGGACCCAACGGAACTGGCTGCCCTGGTATCCGGTATTCGTGAAATAGAGAAAGCCTTAGGCGACGGCATTAAGCGCATTCAACCTGTTGAGGTAGCTACGCAAAAAGTCGTGAAAAAAGGAATTTATACTACCCGTGAACTGAAAGCTGGAACCATCATCGACGAAAGTATGTTGGTTGGTAAACGACCAGTTGCCGATATTGGCATGGAAGATTATGAGCAATTGATCGGATTGGAGTTAAAAAGCGATCTGGGGAAAGGAAGCGCAATTGGTTGGCAACACATTCAACGTAAGGGATGAAAAAGATCAGCATTTTCACCGGAGCTCGTTCCGAATACGGTCCGCTAAAACCCTTGATCAAGGAGTTCTTACAAAACGATCAATACTTTCAAACAGAATTAGTTGTTGCCGGAGGTCATTTGGTAAAAGAACAAGGTTATACGATCGATGAGATCATCGCTGATGGTTTTCCTATCGGTGCAAAGATCAGTCATGTGGTTGAAGGAACTTCGGCTTCTGCGATCAGTAAATCAAATGCTTATTTACAATTGCATTTTGCAGATTACTTGGAACAAAACCAACCGGATCTTTTGGTTGTGCTAGGAGACCGATCAGAATTGATCCCTGTTGTGTCAAGTGCGTTGTTTCAAAATATCCCCATTGCGCATATTTCCGGTGGCGAAGTAACGGAAGGAGCAACCGATAATCAAGTACGCCATGCGGTGAGCAAAATGAGTCATTTGCATTTTCCCGCTACTGAGATCTACGGCGACAATTTGAAAAAAATGGGAGAGGAAGCCTGGCGGATTTGTGTATCGGGAGAACCCGGATTGGACGAGATCCTGACACTTCCATTACCAACGAAAGAAGCATTTTTGGAGCGCTTTCAATTACCGAACGATCGTCCGTTGTTGTTATCCACCTTTCATAGCGAGACCATTGGTAAAAGCATCGATGCAGCATTTTTGAAAGACTTAGTCAATCAAATTTGCCAGTCCACGGAATATCATTTGTTGTTCACGGCAGCCAATACGGATGTTGGGGGAGTTATTATCAACGAAACCTTGCGCGAGCTTGCAGACAATAACTCACGTGTAACCTTCGTAGAAAGCCTCGGGCGAACGAATTATTACACCGCACAGAAAGTTGCAGCTGTCATGTTAGGCAATTCCTCCAGCGGACTCATTGAAGCACACAGTTTCGGAATTCCTGTTGTAAATGTTGGTTCCCGTCAAGATGGTCGATTACGCAACGCAAATTGCGTGGATGTGGCGGTAGAAGTACCTGCTATTTTAAAGGCACTTCAAACTGCAACTGATCCTGCTTTCAAGGCAAAATTCAGCCTTTTACCGAATATTTACGGCGATGGAAAGTCGAGTGAGCGCATTGTAGATTTCGTTCGATCCACCGCATGGGATAAATTGCTTCTGAAACGATCTACCTTCTGATCATGTCACAATTACGCATCATAACGGAACAAAATGTCTCTTCGCTTTTACCAGAGGAAAGGTCGTTCTTAGAGAAACTCGATATTTATTATCAGCCCGAGTTCTTAGTCTGTGATGCACGCATGCAGGACGGTCATTTTGAAATCGCGATTTATTCAGAAGGGAACGAAATATGGGTTTACCCCTATATAGTACTTCCAATTCCGAATTCAGATTACCTCGATCTTTCTTCACCCTATGGCTACGCGGGTCCAGTTGCAAGTTCCGAATCCATTTGCGAAGCAGCTGAAAAAGCATTCATGGCGGAAATTGCGTCTCGAAAAAATGTGGTCACCGAATTCGTACGTTATCACTACATATACAACGAAACGCGCTTTTTTGAACATAACATCACCAACCTCTTGAATAGACGGGTGGTGGTCCTTCACACAAATGATAGAGAACAAGTTTGGATGGAATCCTTTTCAGGAACCAATCGAAACTTGGTTCGCAAGCTTCAAAAAGAAGGTTATACGTGGCAAGTTTCTGTTTTCGCGGAACAAGATGTGAAGGCCTTCCAGCAGGCTTACCAAGCAAACATGGTGCATTCAGGAGCTACTGATTTCTATTTTTTCTCGGATAATTTTTTCCTGGATCTGATCCAAGCCCTGGGAGACAAACTACTTTTTGCCAAAGTGGAAAAGGATGGGATCGTTTACGCATCAGCCTTGTTCTTTATTTCTGGAAATCTGGCTACCTATTACCTATCCGCACGCAATTTGGAATTTCCGAAAGTCCCCGCATCCAACCTGCTCTTATCAGAAATGGCCTTCTGGTGCGTTGATCATAAGATAGAAGCATTTAATTTTGGCGGCGGATTGAGTTTGGATGAAAACGACTATTTGTTCAAATTCAAGTCTAACTTTAGTAAAGAAATCCGCGATTTCCATATCGGAAAACGCATTCACCAGCAAGGAGTTTACGAAGATTTGCAGCGCCAATTCATCGCGAAACATGGAGAGGTAACCTTTGCAAAGGTTCGACACATTTTGCAGTTCTATAGATAATTCCCAACTTCGCATACTATGATCAATTGGGCAACACATACACTTCCGGATTCAGCCACCATCAAAGATGGTCTTGAGCAGTTAAATGCCGTTAACGGAGAGGCTGTTTTTATTCTGAACGCGGAAGAAAAAGTTGTCGGTACAATTACCGACGGTGATATCCGTCGTGGTTTGATTGGTGGAAAATCGCTCAACGATGCTATTACTGAGGTGATGCACACCAGTTTTCGCCATATCCGTCAAGAAAATTACAGTATCACCACGATTGATTCGATCAAACAACAGCAGATTGGGATGCTTCCGGTGATTGATGATGCCGGAAAATTGGTGAAGCTCCTTGATCTGAAACGACTCAGAACCGTTTTACCTGTTGAAGTTTTACTCATGGCCGGTGGTCGTGGCGAACGTTTGCGTCCGCTTACAGACGAAACGCCGAAACCTTTATTGCGCGTTGGTGATAAACCGATCATCGAACACAACATTGATCGCTTGGCGCTTTACGGAATTGAAAAGCTGCACATCTCGGTAAAATATAAAGCAGAGCAGATCGAATCCTACTTTGGCGATGGAAGTGACAAAGGATTGGTGATCGATTACATCCGCGAAGAAAATCCATTGGGAACTTTGGGAGCCGTTACATTGATCCCGGAGATCTCAACGCCTTCGATGCTTGTAATGAACTCCGACTTGTTAACCGATATCGATTTCGAAGATTTTTACCGCAAGTTTGAAGACTCTGGTGCTGATATGGCCGTTGCAAGTACTTCCTATCGCGTGGATGTTCCCTATGGCGTATTAGAAACCAGTGGACAGCAGATTACCTCATTAAAAGAAAAGCCGACTTACGTGTATTTTTCGAATGCGGGAATCTACCTCATCAAAACCGAAATTTTACGTCAAATCCCGGCGAATACGTTCTATAACGCAACCGATCTAATGGAGCATTTGATCGCTAACAAGCGCAAGGTTATCAATTACCCGATCGTTCAATATTGGTTGGATATTGGTAAACCGGAAGATTTCTTGAAAGCACAAGAAGATATCAAACACATTCGTTTCTGATGCGGCCAACTACAAGTAACACATTGGTATTGATCCCTGCTCGTGCGGGTTCAAAAGGCGTTCCTGAAAAAAACAGTAAATCTTTTGCTGATGGCCCTTCGCTTGCTGAACGTGCCGTTCTGGTAGCCAAGAAAGTATTCGCAGATCAGCAAATCGTTGTGAGTACCGATGATGACAAGTTGCTTGAAATGGCTCAAAGAAATGGTGTTGTAGCACTGAAACGTTCTCCCGAATTGGCTTCCGACACAGCCGGTATGCTCGAAGTGATGTTGGATGCCGTTACCAAACACCAACCGGAACCAGAATTCTTGATGTTATTGCAACCTACAAGTCCTTTTCGAACAGAGGAACATTTGATTCAGGCTTTGAATGATTTTCAGGAAGGGGATCAAGCGTTGATCGCTGTGAATGAACCGGCAGGACATCCATTCTACACCTTGTTTGAGGAACGCGACGGATTACTAAGTAAATTCAACAAAAACAAGGTAGTTCGCCGACAAGATCTGCCACCGGCATACGATGTGAACGGACTGTTGTATCTTTTCAAGATCGCCGATCTGCGTCAAAAAAGTTGGGTGGAATTTGAACGTATCCGACCGTTGGTAGTTCCAAAATGGCAAGCAATAGACGTGGATACACCCGAAGACTGGTGGTTAGCAGAAACCCTTTACAAAGCGATTTTTACTGCGCGCTGATTCAGGATCGCCATGAGCAGGCAAAATGGGATGATCCCGCCTTGTGTTTCCACAAACGATTCGAATAACATGGTGATCAAAAAGGCCAAGGTCATCAGTGTCACAGGTAAAGATCCGTTTCTAATTGCCGTTCCAAAGCTGGAAATAAAGATCCCGAATAAGAACAAAAATCCGAAGACACCCAATTGAACCCAGCTGTTTAGAAATTGGTTATGCGAATTCAGTTTTTTCTCGGCAACCTCGGTGTTACCCAATTCCACGTTCTTAGCAATCAGCACATCTTTTACATCCCCTGTTCCTGTGCCCAGTAACCAATTCGATTGGATCACCTTTACCGAAGTAGACCACATGATGATTCGGGCAGCGTTACTTTCAACATCGGTATTTCCACTTGATTTCACAGACGAAAAAGCCTTTGGAATTTCTTGAAAACGACTCGCAACTCTTGGACTTAAATAAGCGACGCCAATGATCAAAGCAATGATTACTGCAAAACCCGGAAGTGCGATCTTCCACCATTTCCGAACGATGATCTGATGAAGTATCAACCAAAAACACAAGAGTCCAAGAATGATGATACCCGCTTTTGAAATGGTCAATACGGTGGCTACAGCGAGCAAAACAAAGGTGAATAAGCGCCAGCTAAGGAACTTTCGCGTTCCTGAGATCCAATCATACAAAGCCCATGCAGCACCAATAGCACAGTAGGTAGCCCAGTAACTGCGATGTATGAAGGTAGAAAATTCACTTTCGAAAAAATAAGCCCAGTGATTATCCTCCGGATAATACCAAGATTTCCAGGAAGCATAGATCAGCAATCCAACTACGATCACGCTCATGCAATCAATTGCCCAGGACAACCATCTTTGTAATGAAAGCTGCATACGGCCAAGAGCAACAATCAGCGGAACAATGATAAATGAAAGTTTCATCCCTACGTCAGACCAACCAAAGGCCATGTTGCTAGACCAAGCCATTCCAACTATATGATACAAATAGAAGGCGATCATCCAAAATAACACAGAGCGCAGGCCGAACAATTGCTTTTTCACAACACTGCCGGAATTCCGATCGGTGAGTGCCAAAACAAAACTCAACACCAAGAACATGGGCGCCAGATTTTTCCAGGTAATGGAAAAGAACAAAGCAAGCATTAATCCTTTATCTGTTCTTGAACTCTCTCGCCAATATGTTGCTAAATACGCTTTCATTTCTTCCAGATTTTCCAATTTCCCCAAGGCATTTTCTCAACGCGCGTGCTCCAGATCCAAGTGCATAAAAATTGAATGAAGAACGCTGACATGGTTGCAATAGCGGCTCCGGTATAACCGTAACGCGGAACCATCCACACCACAAAAAAGTAATTGATCACAGCTGTAAGGATCGAGATCACTGCAATAAAATTCGTTTTTTCTCTGTAAAAGAAGTAAACCCCAACCATTTTATACATACCATTGAAAGCAAATCCGAGCGCGATCCATAAGACCAATTCCATTCCTCCTTGAAATCCTTTACCCAAGAACATGAAGACCAATGGTGTGCACAAATAAAAGAACAAGGTTATGGCAAGTATCGCAAGCATATAGATGTAGGTCCATCTTACAATTCTAACTTTCACCTGTTCTTCACCGGACTTCAAACCATTGAAGACGTAGGGCACCCAAGCCTGATTAAAGGAGGTTTGCAATAAACCGATCACCTGTCCCACCATGAATCCAACACTGTAAATTCCATTCTCAGAAAGTCCCATGTATTGTGTGATCACCAATTTGTCGGTATATCCGATCATAACACTTCCTAATACGTGGGGGATCAACGGCGCTCCATAATTGAAAATATGTCGTACATGTCGCCACTCAAAGGAAAGAGGCAGAAAACGACTCCGAACAAGAAAGAAAATGGCGACTACCGTTCCCAAGCCATACGAATAGGATAATGCATAGATCGAACCTTCGAAAGACAGACCAAAGCCCAGGATCAAGATCAGTGCTAAAGCCAGTTCAATAGCCGTCCGCGCGATTCGGAAAACACCGAAAGAAATTGCTTTATCTTCCATCCGCCAAACGGAAAGTAGTACCTCGACCACGTTTTGATACAGGGCGTACACGGATGCCATTACAACAAATGAAGCAGGAACACCAGTGCCAGCAACGATCTTTTCCGAAAAGAGTGCAGCCAATAGCGAAAAGAGAGCAGTAAGCACTACCATCGCTATCATCCCTGATGAAATGTAAGACCCCAACTCTTTGTGTCGATTTACAAACACTACTTGCAGTGAAGTCATCATGTTCAAACTGATGAACGGGATGAGCAGTTCGATCAATAACTTGAAATTCGTTAAGATCCCAAAATCCTCCGTAGACAAGTAATTGGTCAATAGCGGCAGCAGTAAAAACGGTATCGAAGCGTTTATTACGTTTGAAATGGTATAAATACCAAGTGACCTTACCAATTTACTTTTTAGCAACTTCATGCATCAAATTCTTCATAAAACCCGACATGTTCTCCTGATAGTCGGCGCGGATATTGGCATTATTCGAAGCTGCAATTTCATCTTTACCTTGACACGCAAGGTTGTTGCAAGCAGATAAAAATGCAGCAGCATCATCACAAAAGTACGCATTCGGATTTGATGACAAGAAATGTCCCAAGTAGGTTTGGGAGGCCGAATCGTAGTTGTATAAAAACGTAGGTTTACCAATCGAAATGGATTCGATCGCAGTTGTAGAGAATATCGTTAAATGTGCGTCTGAATCGCCCATTGCTTCATATACATTTACCTGGGAAAAAACCATGTTCTGTGGAAGGTCGAACTGTTGGCGATACACTGACTCCGGTGTCCGGCGCGGTTGGATAACCCATTTGAATCTATTGGGCTCTAAGCGATCTACTTCCAGAATGAATGTTAAAAGCGCCTCACTCCAATGCGTATCTTGCAAGGAAACCAAAATCGTTCGGACCGGCGTAATGTTGGGTACAGCTTTTTCCTTGAAGTAATCTAACATGTACCTTCCAACGGGCAAAACACGCGCTGGAAAAACCGAATGTGAATGAAACAACTCTTGGTCACGCTCGCCAAAAACAAGCATTGAATCCGGAAACTGTTCTGGATTGAATCGTTTGTGATAAATATACCCGTAATGTCCATCTCCTATTAATCCATGTTGCATTTCCACAACATGGATTCCTGCTTCTTTCCAGGCACGGATGTAGCCAAAATTAGCATAGGACACTGTTAAGAAAACTACTTTAGGTTTTGGTAAAAGCCACAGAATCCCTTTCATCACCCGATATTGAGCCAGGTATTTTCGGATTATTGGTTCAACAGGAACATTGTCATTCAAGATTCCTTCTACCTCCTCCAGTACAGGTTTACCGGAAAATGTCACTTTGCGTAGAAAAATACGCATATACAGCTCTTCCAGAAATACGATCCATGCCCTTGAAACTACGTGTTTAGAAGCCACTTCCTTTCGTTTGAACTGCTTGAACAATTGCAATTCAACAATAAGCATACGCATTGGATAGGCCTGTGTGATGGGATCCATCAGTTTATCGAATTGCTTGCCATCTAACAAAACACGTTCACTGCTATTAGTGAAGGCCCAAGCATCGTATTTTTTGAAAAAAGAAAAAAATCCGTAAAACAAAGAGCGTAATTGGGTGCGAAATACAGAAGTATCTTTCTCTTGCAACACTTCACTGCCCATGATGACTTTATGGAAAATGCGACTTTTTATCCAGGGATAAATCTGAAACTCCCGCCGGAACCTATTAGTTGTAATGGTTTCAACCGGCAATTGCTCAATAGCTACTATCTTATCTTTTATATCCAATGTTTAGCAAATTTATCGGAGCCATTAATGCTGCCATAAACACAATATCCATTAGAGAGAAACCCCAAAAAATCCCATATTGTAAGAGCGAATAGGCCAGAATCACACCAATGATCGCGGTGTTCTTCCGTTGCCACCAGACCAATAAAAGCAGCAAATAAAGTGCACCTAAAATAAATCCGTGACTTCCGAAGAAAACAAAGAACGAATTGTGTGCGTGGATCAGATTTACTTTCCGTGTTTTAGGATCAAGTGCACGAAATTGCAGCTTGTTGGAACCATTTCCGGTCCAGGGATGCTCACTGAGATAGTCTACATAGTTTAACCAGATCAATTTTCTACCACTCGTATTGATCCGTTTGGTAAGCTCCAAGAAATTTCTTGAAAGCGTTGTGGTTGTATCCAATTGGGACGGCTCTTTCAAGGGCAATGCGTGTTGCTCGCTACATGACATTGGGATGGTATCCCAGGAAAAAGCAAGGTCATTGTACTCCAACTGTTCTGTTTTTCCTCCTCGGGCCAAATTGTCTTGCATCCATGGACTCACAAACAACCCAATTAGCAAAACTGCCGACAAAACGACACGCAGAAAATAGCGATGACCAATAAACTGCTTCAGTTCCTTCCGGTTGTTCCAAAGCAATTGCATGAACGTCAGCGTAAAGAACAAAACAGACATGACTACCACGGCGCGTCCAAACGACAATATCATTCCGCCAATTAGCCCAGCAAAAACTAACCAATAAGTCAGTCGTTTAAACCCAGCCGCTAACAAAAACAAGAATGCAATAAAGACATGCAAGGCAAAAACAGAAGAATTCACCCCAAAACCATAAACGCGAGAATCGTACAACAGTGCTTTGGACTGAATATGCGTTTCTTCGGTAAGTGGAAGCAACAAACTGCGATCATTCGTTAGGTATTGGATCACACCAAATGCTGTTTCGATCAAAACGAATGCTATGAAAACCACATACGTGCGTTGGGTAAATAAACGATTTCCGGTAAAAAGCAGCACCGGGATCAGATAAAAGGCCGCATAATAGTCTTTCAAACAACTGAT
>CAYLJB010000065.1:3225-16689 GCA_964383785.1 uncultured Fluviicola sp. | reverse complement strand
ATTGGAAAACGTTTTCCGGTGATCCAGGAAAACAAAAAAGTTCCATCACCTTCAGAGGCCATGAAATATTGACCGCCAACATATTTCAAATAGGTAAAAGGGTAATTACGGATAGGTTTCATTCCCGGAATCCAGTAATTGAAATTGTTTTCTCCGGAACGCATTATAAGTGCTGTAAAGGTGTGATCACCTACCATTTCCTCCAACTTAACCTGATCTTTAGAATAAGTAGTCACAAACGATAGATTCCACGGATCGTAAAACGCCACTGCCACACTGTCCGCTAAAATGTAAGTGGCTTCCGAAACAAGCAGCAATGGGTAAGGCAAACCAGCTCCATAAGAACGCTCTTCACCCGTTTCCGGATCGAAATCGAAAACCATTTCCATTGGGATTAGGTAACTTCCAAAATGCGCTAGAAAAGTGCTATCCTGCCAATTTAGTACGTCAACACCATCTTTACCACTCGCAATTAATCGCCCTCCATAAGAATCAAAGTAGTTGTATTTGGAGTACTTCAAAGTTCCGTTCGATTGCAAGTAGGCCAATTGATCATTTACTATCAATTGCAAGGCTCCTTCTTGAACCAAAACATCACGACATAATCCAGTATGAATAGGTTGCAGTTGTGCATTCAAAACACGTTTTTGACTTGGACCAAATACATTGTATTCCATCGTATATTCATCGAGTGATACAATCGTGCTATCCAATTCATACACGTAAAAATATCCGGGATCGTTCGGTTCAATATGGTATTCCTGCACATTCAATAATTGAAAGCCAGTATAAACCTGCGGAACAACCATTACCCCGTTCGTATCTAAAATACCGTAATAATCAACACCATCCAGCCTCTTCACGTCTAGAAATGGATGATTGTAGTTAGTCAATTGCGGAAGAAACTTTGTAGTGGTCAACTGTTTTCCATCGTGAAAGATCACATACTCGTTTCCCTTTCGGGCTATTGAAAAATAACGTGCATGGTCAATTTTATCGAATTCTGAAGGAATATAGGTTTTCCATTTGGGATTATAAAACCCTAGTTTTTCACCAAACAAATGATACCCATCCCAGTCTTTCACGATCTTGTTGAAAGCAACAGGTACAACCATTTTTCCGGTATGATCAATTAAACCATATTTACCTCCTTTTAGCACCAATGCAAATCCATCTTGAAAAGGTTGGGCATTATCAAATGCTGGTGCAACCAGCCATTCGCCATTTTCCTTGAGGAAACCCCAAACAGTATTTTCCTTTACAAGTGCAATGCCTTCTATAAATTCCGAAGCATAACTATACTTTGCAGGAACAAGCACTTCATTTCCCTTCCTAAACCCGTAGCGGCCTCCTTCTTGAAAACTACGCAACTCTTGAGCTTGAATGAAACTGATTGAGATCGTGAAAAGGAAAACAATTAAATAGCGGCTTGTCATAACGGGTTCATTTCTTTTGTTGAAAGTATAAATAAAAAACAGAATTCAAACATGCAGTGTTTATAACAACTCCACCCCCTACTTAAAACCCAAAACGTTTAGTTCTACCTTTGTCACATGATCGATGAACGTTCCATACAAGCACTGATTGCACTCATGGATGACCCGGATGAAGGGGTCTTTACCCATGTTCGTGACAAACTAATGGAAGTTGGTCCGGATGCCATTCCCTATTTGGAATCATCCTGGGAAGAACGTGATCTGGGATTGTTGTTTCAATCACGTATTGAACAGATCATTCACGACATTCAATTTGAAAGTGTGAAGCATGAACTGCTAAAATGGTACTCAAGTTCGGAAAAAAGCCTAATTCAGGGCGCCCTGATCATAGCTCGTTACCAATATCCATCTTTGGATGAAAAGAAGATCGAGCAGTTCATGGATCGTATCGAACGTGATTGCTGGTTAGAGATCAATGAGAATATGACTGCCTTTGAAAAGGTGAAAGTGCTGAACAAAATCTTCTTTGGTACTTATGGATTTAGTGGGAATGCAAAAAACTACAATTCTCCATTGAATTCTTACCTGAATACGGTCATCGAATCCAAAAAAGGGAATCCCTTAAGTTTAAGCATCTTGTATAGTCTGGTTGCACAAAAACTGGGGATGCCTATTTACGGTGTTAACCTACCAAATCATTTCGTATTAGCGTATATGGACGAGAATCAAACCAATCCGTTCTTGTCTAATGCTAACGAGTATGGAGTGCTTTTCTATATCAATTGTTTCTCGAAGGGAAGCATTTTTCACCAAGACGATATCATTCAATTTTTAAGCAGTATTCAGCAACGCCCACAGCCCTTCCATTTTCAACCTTGCTCTAACTCAGACATCATCCGTCGCATGCTTACGAATCTGGTAGCTGCTTTTCAGCAAGTAGGAAACTCAGAAAAAGTGGACGAACTACTTGAATTACGCGCTATCCTGGATTAATTTCCAACAATCTCTACATCCAATTGCAATTCCCGGATCGCATTGATCATCTTCAAGGATGGTTCCACACGCAATTTACGCGAAGGCATACTCACGGAAATATTATCCAAATGATCCACCACCGTAAATTTCACCTGACATTTACCGGCTGAATCAGAAAAGATCGTTTCCAGGCGACTCATCACCAATTGATCCAATGATTTGATCGGAATGGTAATGTTCATGGTCGTGGTGCGATTCTCCATCAGATCTTGCAATTGATCAATCTGTGAGATCACAAACTCAATGGGCTTTTGCTTGGTGATCTTATCCGGATACGGTCCTTCCTGAACTTTTCCACGAATGGCCACAAACAGATCTTTAACCATCATGTGACGCATTTTCAGGTAGGTGTCACCAAAAATAAATTGCTTATGACTATTGGTATAATCTTCGATCACTAAGATTCCGAAAGGCTTTCCGGTCTTCGTAGTACGGTGTTCAACGTCTGCAACGATCGCTGGAATGACCAATTCACGACCGTGATGTGGAACCAGATCACTCAACATCGCCACATTTCCATTACAAAACGCTTCGATCTGAACTCTAAAATCATCCAAGGGGTGACCTGAAATAAAGATCCCAACTACTTCTTTCTCGTTGTTCAATTTCTGGATCAATGTCCATTCTTCACACACAGGAATGGTTGGCTCCGGCATTTGAATGGCTGAGCTTTCTCCGAACAACGAAGCTTGAGAAGAAGATTCATCTCCCTGAAGCGACGCACCATATTTGAGCGCGTTTTCAATAAAAGTTCTCCCGGAATTATCCGGGTGGAAATATTGAGCTCGATGAACGTTTTTGAAGGAATCAAAGCAGCCTGCATTGGCCATACTTTCCATCGCCTTCTTATTCACCAATCTCAAATTCAAACGCTTCGTCATGTCAAAAATGGACGAAAATGGGCCGTTCTCCTTACGATCCTCAATGATATTCTCAACAGGACCACTTCCCAATCCTTTGATCCCACCTAGTCCAAATCGGATAGCTCCAACCTGGTTTACAGTAAACTCGTATGCTGATTCGTTCACATCCGGACCTAATACTTCAACTCCCATACGGCGACATTCTTCCATAAAGAAGGTTACCTGAGTAATATCGTTTAGGTTATTGGAAAGCACCGCAGCCATGAACTCGGCCGGATAATTGGCTTTCAAGTATGCTGTTTGATAAGCTACCCAAGCATAACAGGTGGAATGCGATTTGTTAAATGCGTAGGACGCAAATGCCTCCCAGTCCTTCCATATCTTTTCCAACACTTGCGGATCGTGACCGCGCTCTTTTCCTTGTTCGATGAACTGTGGCTTCATCTTATCCAGAATGTAGCGCTGCTTCTTACCCATCGCTTTACGTAAGGCATCGGCTTCACCCTTCGTAAACCCAGCAAGCTTTTGAGACAACAACATTACCTGCTCTTGGTAAACCGTAATCCCGTATGTTTCCTTCAAGAATTCCTCGCAGGCATCCAAATCGTATTTGATCTCCTGCTCCCCGTTTTTTCGTTTAATGAAATCAGGGATGTATTCCAGTGGTCCGGGACGATACAAAGCGTTCATGGCAATAAGATCCGCAAAAACTGACGGCTTCAATTCACGCATGTATTTCTGCATTCCGGGACTTTCGTACTGGAAGATACCTACCGTCTCACCACGTTGGAACAATTCATATGTTTTTTCGTCATCGATCGGGAATTGATCGGGATCCAATTCGATCCCGTGACGAATTTTTACATTTCTAACAGCATCTTTGATCAGCGTCAGGGTCTTTAAACCCAAAAAGTCCATCTTTAACAATCCGGCTTCTTCAGCTACAGAGTTATCGAACTGCGTACACCACATCCCGGTATCCTTAGCCAAAGCCACCGGAACGAAATTTGTGATATCATCTGGCGTAATAATAACTCCACAAGCATGAATTCCCGTGTTTCGAACGGACCCTTCTATACGCTGCGCCTGCTGCAATACGCGTGCCTTGAGGTCATTTCCTTTTGCGATAGCACGCAATTCTTGCACGTTAGCAAAATCTTGAGGTGAATTCGCCAATTTCTCAGCAAGTTTTGGCTCCTCCCAATTGAAGATCGCATCCAATGAAAAGTTATCCGGAATGAGCTTTGCCAAGGCATTGGTTTCGGGTAAAGCCAAATCCAAAACACGTCCCGCATCTCGAATGGAAGACTTTGCCGCCATAGTACCATAGGTAATGATCTGCGCCACCTGATTGGCTCCATATTTTTCGATTACCCAATCAATAACACGTCCGCGACCTTCATCATCGAAATCAATATCAATATCGGGCATGGAAACACGATCCGGATTCAAGAAACGCTCAAATAGGAGATCGTAGGCAATAGGATCCACATTGGTAATTCCAATACAATAAGCAACAGCAGACCCAGCAGCGGATCCACGACCCGGTCCAACAGAAACACCCATGTCACGCGCCGCCTGACAAAAATCCTGTACGATCAAGAAATAACCTGGATAACCTGTTCTTTCAATCGTTGCCAATTCGAAATCTAAACGGTCACGAATCTCATCCGTAATCTGGTCATAGCGCCGTTCAGCACCTTTGTAGGTCAAGTATCGCAAGTAAGCATTTTCACCACGCTTACCACCATCTTCATCGTCTTTCGTATCTTTGAATTCTTCAGGAATATCGAAGGCCGGAAGCAATACTTCACGTGCCAGCGCGTAAGGCTCAATTTTACCTAAGATCTCCGCTACGCTTTCTATTGCTTCTGGCAAATCAAGAAACAATTGCTTCATTTCATCTGAGGACTTGAAGTAGTATTCTTCATTCTCTAATCCGAAGCGGAAATTGCGTCCCTTTCCTTTAGGTGTTGTAATTTGTTCGCCATCGCGCACACAGAGTAACACGTCATGTGTACCTGCATCCTCTTTGTTGGCATAGAACGTATTGTTAGTTGCAACCAATTTGACCTGGTGTTTCTCCGCCAGCTTCACCAACTGAGTATTGACACGATCTTCGTCTTCCTGACCGTGACGCATGATCTCTACGTAGAGGTCATCTCCGAATTGTTCTTTCCACCAGATGAGTGCTTCTTCCGCTTGTTTTTCACCGACGTTCAACAACAGGTTTGGAACCTCTCCGTACAAACTTCCCGTTAATACGATCAAATCCTCCTTGTATTGTTCGATCACTGCCTTATCAATACGCGGAACGTAGTACATTCCTTCCGTATGAGCGATAGAAGCCAATTTGATCAAATTGTGATAACCGCGCTTATTCTTGGCCAAAAACACGATCTGGTAACCGTTGTCCTTATTGCTTTTATCCAAGCGGTCGCGACAAACGTACATCTCACATCCAATGATCGGAAGTAGTGTTTTTTTATCGAACGGCTCTCCTTTTTCTTCTGCTTCTTTACGTTCGCTCTCTAAGTCTTTGTTGATTCCTGCAATTGCTTTTTCAAAATGAAAAGCCGCCATCATGTTACCAATATCCGTAAGTGCAACTGCCGGCATTTCGTGTTTCAGGGCTTGTTTGATCAAACCTTTCACATCCATGGTAGATTGTAGGATCGTAAACTGGGTATGGTTATGCAGATGTGCGAATGGAAGGTCTTTCAAACGCTCCCAAGCCGCTTGTTCATCAATGGAAACCGGAGAAACCGCCTCTTCCTTCTTTAATTTTGCGCTAGCCTCTTTCAGATTGATATGCACCAATCCGACAGGCTGAATTAGCGCCGGATTTACCGTTTTGAAGCGGTTGAAATAATCCATTTCAACACGCAACTCCTCGGCCGTAAAGACTTCTCGTCGGATCAATTCAAAGAAACAACGTGTTGTAGCCTCCACGTCGGCAGTTGCATTATGCGCTTCTCCGAAAGGAACGTCGAATAGGAACTGATGCAATTCCGTTAGGGTTGGCAATTTAAACTTACCTCCTCGACCTCCTGGAATCTTGCACATTTCGGCAGTAGTCTCCGTACAAGTATCAAGCACAGGCAGATCGTGCATGCGTGTAGGTGTGTCTACACGTAAAAACTCAGCACCCATGATTTTCAGGTCGAAACCAATGTTTTGTCCAACCACAAAATGAGCCTGATCCAATGCTGCATTGAATTCAGCGATCACATCTTCCAGATACGCACCTTCTTCCATTGCAAGTTGCGTGGAAATTCCGTGTATCCGTTCTGCATCGTACGGAATATCAAACCCCATTGGCTTGATCAGGAAATCCTTGGCTTCCAACAAATTCCCCATATCATCATGCAACTGCCATGCGATCTGAACAGCACGAGGCCAATTGTCCAAATCTGTTATTGGCGCGTTCCAATCACGGGGTAAACCGGTTGTTTCCGTATCGAAAATAAGGTACATGCGAATCTAGAATTATGCGAAGCATAAAGTTACGCAAAAGCAAGCAGTCTATTTAAACGCTGTGTGGTGGTTGTTGATAAGTTGATCTGTTTTTTAATAATGAAACACGACAAGGATCAAAGTCGCGTATGTTCGTGGAAATACTCCATCTTGTAATTACCGATGTGAATACGGCTTCTTTTGATACGCTTCAATTGAATAAAAAAGTTGATCCAACCGAATAAAAATGTACTTGTGGCCAACGTGTAAAATACAATTTCCACCACCATTAACCCGTGTATTGTGAGCAAACCACGAATGGACAAGCCCGCAATGGCAAAATACAACGAAGTTCTCATAAACGAAAGCAAAGTAGTTTGATTCGCCATTAAGGTGCGTTGAATAGCCAATTGCTCGCGTAATATCAGATCTTTGTTCAATTCAGATTCCATCATTCTTCATCTTTTGGAATCACATACACCTTAAAGCGTAATTCCTCCATTTTTTTCGGAGTATTTGTTACTAAAAAGATACGTCGATCTTGCTGATAGTATTTATCCTTGGTGTCAAAGGTAAGTACAATTTCCGCACGTTGTCCTGCAGGAATGGTGTCCGGAAAGGTAATCTTGGTACACGGACAAGCCACTTTGTAATCCGAAATGATCAATGGATGATCACCTTTGTTCTCTACAATGTACGTATGACTCAAGACAACTCCTTCTTGAGTCCGAGGGAATTTATGGAGCGGGTCTTCAACAAAAAAATCCGCTGATTGACCGAAGCCAACAGCGGATTTTAATATCATTAGCGCAATGATCAGGCTGCGCATCGTTTTAGTTATTTGTTGGTGCCCCAGTATTGTTGATTGGAGAAGCACCTTCAGCTGGAGGAGCAACATTCCCTTTGATTTTCAACACTTTCGTAGGCTCATTAACTGCATTTGAAATGATCGTTACAGACTTGTTAATCGCGCCAGTGCGCTTTGTGTCATACTTAACGATGATCTCACCTTTTGCTCCCGGAGCAATTGGTTCTTTCGGCCACTCAGGAACTGTACATCCACAAGATCCTTTAGCACTTTGAATGATCAACGGCTCAGTTCCTGTATTTGTAAAGGTGAAGGTACAGGTACCATTTGCGCCATTTTTAATGTTTCCGTAATCGTGAACTTCTTTAGCGAATTCGATCTTTGGACCGTTCGTTACCTCTTGTGCAACTGCTTTATTCAAGCCAACTGTGGCAACTAAAGCCAACATCATGGTAAATAATACTCTTTTCATTTTTTAGCGTGTTTTGTTAATCAAATGTAATTTTCTTTTTTTGGATTCCCTACTTGTTAACACCTCTTTAACGAAAACCATACCAGATTATTGAAGTGTATCGATCATCTGTTCGAAGGTGAGATCAATGTACTTAATCCTGTTCTCGATCATTTCACGTTGATCTTTCGGCAATCTCGGATTTTCTTTCAGAAGCAAATTGTAATAATACAGCACTTTATCCTTACGACGCGGCTGCAAGAACAAGTCGTACGCAGAAGCCATCGACTGCAATACCATCGGTCGGTTCTTATAAGTTGGATACATGCGGATCAATGTATCACCGACTGCTACGGAACGCGCATGCATACCTAAACTGGCAAAAATGATGTGTGCCTTATCCATGCTTGCCGGAGCCTCTTTTGAATCCGGAAATTGATGGGCAACTGACAAACATTTCTCAGCATATTTCACCCCAATATTCGGATCGGTCAGACGATTTGGATCAACTTTCAATGCACGCAATGAATCCTCAAACAATTTCACTTGCTCCACAGCTTGCTCTACGGTTGTAGGCTTTTCATTCTTACTACCACAAGCAAACAGGAACAGTGCACAAAACAAATACAGAGTTCCTCTCATCATCTACCTTTTTTGATTGCCGGAAAACGCATTTTGTAATCTACGTTCACAATTCCCTGAGATATATTTGCCAAACGCTTGGTCAACAAGCGTTTTTTCAAAACCGAAAGGTGGTCTGTGAACAACACCCCTTCGATATGATCGTATTCATGCTGAATAATTCGCGCCTTATAACCGTCAAACCACTCGTCGTGTAAATTCCAATTCTCATCGTAATAGCTCAATCGAACACGTTCTTTACGCAAAACCTCTTCACGGATCTTCGGGATGGACAAGCAGCCTTCCGCAAATCCCCATTCTTTACCCTCTTCCTCTTCAATGATCGGATTGATGAATACCTTTTTAAACCCTTCCATGCCAGCAGCTCGAGGATCTTCCTCTTCATCCTCATCTTTTTCGGCAAAGGGGCTTCCGTCAACAACAAACAAACGAATGGATCGTCCGATTTGAGGCGCAGCCAATCCTACTCCGGATGCTTCGTACATCGTTTCGAACATATCCTCGATCAATTGCTTCAACTCGGGATAATCCTTGTCGATCTCCTCCGCTTCCTTTTTCAATACCGGGTCGCCATAAGCAACAATTGGTAAAATCATGCTGATTATTTTTTTACAAATTTAGAAAATGAATGTCGGTATGAAAAGAAAAAAGGAAACCGGTCATATTTACACGTAATTGGCTAAAAAATCTTGAAGCAGGATTGTAGCACTTACCTCATCGATCAAGCCCTTATCTTGCTTTACTTTTTTTTGCAAACCCATTTGCGAAAGCGCCGAGGCCGCCATTTTTGAAGTGAAGCGCTCATCCAAAGAGTGAATGGTTAATCCAGGGAAATTCTGTTTCAAAGCATTCACGAATCGCCGCACATTTTCAGAAATATGTGTATCCGAGGCATCTAGTCGTTTGGGTTCTCCAACCACAAGTGTATCGATCTGCTCCGTCAATACTAATTTCTTCAATTCATCCATCAGATTTCGGCTATCCACAGTTTTCAAACCGAACGCGAACATTTTCTGATCATCCGAAAGTGCCAATCCCGTTCGTTTCAAACCAAAATCAATTGCCAAAACTTTTGCCATAGTTCAAAAATACAATGTTCCCGACTGATTTCGTCAGTTTCAATAACATTCGACCGATATTTCATCATGAAACCCTACTTTTGCCCAAACAATAAAGATAAAAATGCGATCAATCATAGAAGCTGCTTGGGATGACAGATCCCTTTTAGAAAAACCGGAAACCATTCAAGCCATTGAACATGTGATCGAAGAGATCGACAAGGGTATTTTGCGTGTTGCTGAACCTGATGAAAATGGCGCATGGATCGTGAATGAATGGGTCAAAAAGGCCGTTGTTCTATATTTTCCAATCCGTAAAATGGAGACCATTGAAGTGGGACCATTCGAATTCCACGACAAAATGGCTTTGAAAAAAGATTACGCTAAATTGGGTGTTCGCGTTGTTCCTCATGCTATTGCACGCTACGGAGCTTATGTGGCTCCGGGAGTGATCATGATGCCTTCTTACGTAAACATTGGAGCTTATGTAGATAGCGGGACTATGGTTGACACCTGGGCAACTGTTGGTTCATGCGCACAGATCGGTAAAAATGTACATTTGAGTGGTGGTGTAGGAATCGGTGGTGTATTAGAACCATTACAAGCTGCACCGGTGATCATTGAAGACGATGCTTTCATCGGATCACGCTGTATCGTGGTAGAAGGAGTACGCGTTGGAAAAGAAGCCGTTTTAGGCGCGAATGTCGTATTGACACAATCCACAAAGATCATTGATGTAACAGGTGCTGAACCAATTGAAATGAAAGGTTTTGTTCCGGAAAGAAGTGTTGTCATTCCAGGATCCTACACCAAATCATTCCCAGCAGGAGACTTCCAAGTGCCATGTGCATTGATCATTGGAAAAAGAAAGGCATCAACAGACTTGAAAACATCCTTGAATGATGCATTGAGGGAACACAATGTTGCTGTTTAAAATAGTTGAAGAAATTCATTCGTAAAAGCTCGGTAAATCCGGGCTTTTATCGTTTTGAAACTTTATTATTGCTGATAATCCGTTGTCGGGAACACTTATGTCGACCTACTTCAAAACCGCGTAATGCTTTATGCTTGGTTTGTCTACCCTGAACGCGGGCTCGCCATAATCGCCACGAAGAAGGTTTCAATTCCCGACGCATCAAATCGATCACTTCTTTTTCATTGATCTCAAACTGAATCTTGATCGCATCAAAAGGTGTGCGATCCTCCCATGCCATCTCTATTATGCGATCAATATCGCCTACACTCAGCTCCTTCATGCACCAAGAACATTCCATCTTTCAAATTGTTCTGTACAGCATGAAAGGTGTGAAAAAAGAACATTTACCTACCAAGATCTGTATGCAATGTAAACGCCCTTTTACGTGGCGCAAAAAATGGGAACGGGACTGGGAAAATGTATTGTACTGTAGTGAACGGTGCAAAAAAAAGAGGGACTAAAAAGCCCCTCTTTGAATAGTTCATGTTCAATTTAGAATTTGAAAGAAACTCCAGCGTTAGCTAAACCTCCTTGTCCGAATCCAAGATTCAAGTTCACTCCTACGTTGTCAGTGAAAAAGTAACGCATACCTACACCTAAACGACTTGCAACCGGGATCAAACCTTTGATTGACTCATCTGAGAAATTAGGATCCGTTGATGAAAACTTATATGAACGTCTTCCATAACCAATTCCAAACTGTCCGTATAGATCTAAATTATCATTATCCAAGAAGTGATAATTCATTGTAATCATGACACCAAACTTGGATGTTATGTAATCGTAATCGTAAACTTTAGTTTGATAAGTTCCTGTAGAAGAATTGTACTCCTCAACTTGGTCTTTAAAGGTCAACTTCGTATTGTTAAAACCAATATCCAAACCTAAACCAAATTTATCTGCCAACATATATTCTACACGACCTCCTAGTGGTCCCATTCCTTTGATAGAAACGTCTGATTCAGTTCCAGAGTTAGCATAGGCAGTACGGAAAGTAGTAGAATAAAGATTTGGGAAGCCGTAATATGCATCAACAATTACATTTCCTTCTTCGACTGCTTGTGCAGTTGCAACGTTGCCAGCAGACATAAATAACATAAATGCCGAAACGATGGTTAAACATTTTTTCATGTAATGAATTTTTAGGTTAATGGGCTGAGCCCAGAAATTGTTATAAGTACAAGTATACAAACAATAGGCCAAAAAATGTTAACTTTTCACCGATTTTAGAGAAAAATCGATTCATCACCAATAAATAATGACGAAAAACCCAAATATTATGAAAATCGTTTCGCTTTCCATTCTAGCCTCCTTATTGTTTTCAGTTCAAGGATTTTCACAAACTGAAAGTTATTACACAGATAATAATTGTTTATTCATTTACTTTAGAATCAACTCGTCCAAATTAAAAATATACTATGGAAATGGTATGGAAGAGGAAGTATCCGGAGACCCACAAATACTTGCCGCTACCGTAACGAATAAGTTTTTGAAAAACGGATATGTTTTACACGGTGTTTCCGGAAACAATGACTCGGCACAATTACCGGGAGATTTTTTCTTTTTTGTTCGAAAAGAACAAGAGAAATAGCAAAAAAAATCCCGACAAAGCTGCCGGGATTTTTTTATTCGATTCAGTTGAAGCCCATTACTTCACCAACAACTTATGAGAGGGAGCAAACTTCGTCAAGTTGATACCTGCTACCGCTTGCTTGTATTCTTCGATCGTTGGAGTTCTTCCCAAAATGGTAGACAAGACCACGACAGGTGTTGATGACAACAAAGATTCTCCTTTTTTACCGTCTGCATCTTCTACCACGCGTCCCTGGAACAAACGCGTAGAAGTCGCCATTACCGTATCACCTTTTTCAGCTTTCTCCTGGTTACCCATACATAGGTTACAACCAGGACGCTCTAGGTACAACATATTTTCGTACTTCGTACGCGCTTCCGATTTTGGTGCATTGTCGTCAAATTCGAATCCGGAATATTTCTGCAATACTTCCCAATCTCCCTCTGCTTTCAATTCATCCACGATATTATATGTAGGAGGCGCAACCACCAACGGTGCTTTGAACTCTACTTTTCCGTATTGAGCTTCCACGTTTTTCAACATCTGAGCTAAGATCTTCATATCACCTTTGTGCACCATACATGAACCAATGAATCCGAGATCTACTTGTTTCGTTCCACCGTAGTAAGAAAGTGGACGGATCGTATCATGCGTATATCGCTTAGAAACATCTTTGTTATTCACATCCGGGTCAGCAATCATCGGCTCATTGATCAAATCCAAATCAACAACAACCTCTGCATAGTATTTCGCATTAGAATCTGGCGTCAAAGCAGGTTTTTCTCCTGAACGGATCTCAGCAATACGCTTATTCGCTTTATCAATCAATCCTTGTAATACCTTATTCTTATTGTCCATACCCTTATCGATCATGATCTGGATACGACTTTTCGCGATCTCCAATGATTGGATCAATGTCTCGTCTTCTGAAATACAGATAGATGCTTTTGCCTTCATTTCAGCTGTCCAATCTGTAAATGTAAACGCTTGATCCGCAGTCAATGTACCAATATGCACTTCGATCACACGTCCTTGGAAGACATTTTCCCCACCATATTGGCGTAACATTTGAGCTTGAGTAGCGTGAACAACGTCCCGGAAATCCATGTAATCTGCCATAGTTCCTTTGAAGGTAACTTTTACCGATTCCGGAATTGGCATAGAAG
>CAYLJB010000065.1:0-3215 GCA_964383785.1 uncultured Fluviicola sp. | reverse complement strand
TAGAAGCCTCACCCGTTGCCAAAGCCAACGCTACAGTTCCTGAATCCGCCCCAAAAGCAACACCTTTGGACATACGCGTGTGAGAGTCACCACCGATTATAATCGCCCAATCATCCACAGTAATGTCATTCAACACTTTGTGAATCACATCGGTCATTGAATGGTAAACACCTTTCGGGTCACGTGCAGTGATCAAACCAAAATCGTTCATGAACTTCATCAATTTCGGGATATTTGCTTGCGCTTTCTTGTCCCAAACTGAAGCTGTGTGACATCCAGACTGGTAAGCTCCGTCTACAATTGGCGAAATAACCGTAGCAGCCATTGACTCCAATTCTTGAGCCGTCATCAAACCAGTTGTATCTTGAGATCCAACAATATTTACCGTTACACGAACATCAGATCTGGCATGCAAAACTTTTCCAGGTGTATTTCCTACCGCGTTGCGATTGAAGATCTTCTCAACAGCTGTCAATCCTTGTCCCTCATTCGAAATTTCTTTTGAAGGAGCAAAAACTGTCGGCGCAGTAATTCCTAAAACTTTCGCAGCAAAGGTTTGGATCTTCTTACCGAAGACGATCGCATACGAACCACCTGCCTTGATGAATTCCATTTTTTGTGGAGTCAGCGCTTTCGAAATATCGATCAACTCCTTATCCCCGTTGTATAATTTCTTAGTTTTTGTATTGATCGTCAATACTGTTCCTGTTGCAACTGAATAAACTTGCTCCAAGATCGGCTCGCCATTCTCATCGCGCACCAAATTACCTGCTGCATCAGTTTTCTTCACCCAGTTTTTTAAATCGATACCAATTCCACCGGTAACATCAACAGTAGTTAAGAAGATCGGAGAAATACCATTTGTTCCCCCAACGATTGGAGCAATGTTAACGAATGGAACATATGGACTTGCTTGTTTCCCTGTCCAAAGAGCGACGTTGTTAACCCCAGACATACGAGATGACCCCACACCCATTGTTCCTTTTTCAGCGATCAACATAACGCTTTTGTCCGGATGCTGCGCACGCAATGCCTTGATCTCTTCCTGAGCCTGAGGCGTAATCATACATTTACCATGCAATTCGCGATCTGAACGCGAGTGAGCCTGGTTACCCGGAGACAATAAATCTGTAGAGATATCACCTTCACCAGCGATGAATGTTACGATCTTAATTTCTTCAGGAACATCCGGAAGTTTGGTAAAGAACTCAGCTTTCGCATAGCTTTCTAAAATATCTTTAGCAACTGCATTTCCAGCTTCATAAGCCACTTTCAAGCGGTCAGCATCAGCATCGTATAGGTACACTTGTGTTTTCAATACCTCCGCCGCACTTTTCGCGATTGCAGGATCATTACCCAAGGCAAGGTCCAACAAAACACCAATCGATGGTCCACCTTTCATGTGAGACAACAACTCAAATGCGAATTCAGTAGAAATTTCAGCAACTTTTTCTTCACCAAGAATAATCTCCTTCAAGAATTGCGCCTTCACACC
This sequence comes from uncultured Fluviicola sp., assembly GCA_964383785.1. GTDB lineage: Bacteria > Bacteroidota > Bacteroidia > Flavobacteriales_D > Crocinitomicaceae > Fluviicola. The sequence continues at coordinate 1,720 of CAYLJB010000065.1, read as the reverse complement.
AGCAGCAGGTGTAGTTCCCGGCAAGGTATTGTAGATGAAAAATTGAAGTGAATCTTTACGATCTGCGTGATTCACATCCTTGATCTGTGCGATGATATCGCTCAACAATTCTGCACTGTCGATTGGTTTCGGGTGCAGTCCTTGACCTTTGCGCTCTTCAATCTCTCGAAGGTAATCTTGATACATGTTCATAAACAGAGTTTTTCGTTTCTCTAAAAGTTGCTAATTGTAATTTTTGCGAACTAGGATTTGAAGCAATATCTGGGCGAGTATGCTAACATTGTCGCTTGATGAACTTCTTTTTTGTCCTGAAGACCTCAAACACCACGTTCGACGCGCGAATTTAGCTATTCAAATGGAAAAAGGAAAGAAAACCAATCATAAAACTCCCTAAAAGAAATGGAAACTTCTTTACAGATGAATCTAGGGAACCATTAATCTACAATAAACCAATAATAGGTGCGATTTGTACCCGCATCAATCGGACCTGGTTCGATGACTTTGAACGGCGATTTTTTGTGCTTCTTGGTAAGAACCTGTTTGATGGCCACTTGATAGATCCTGGCAGAAATAAATTGATCAGCCATCAAAATGGTGTCGAAAACGATTGATTCATTCGGCTTCAACTCGACTTCTTTTTCGCTGACCTGAACGGCATTGTTGATGATCGGTTGAATTGTCACGATCAACTTTCGGTTTGTTGTGTTTTCTATCTGATAAAAGGTCTGATGGATCACTGAACAGGCAATCACCTCCACTTTTTTGGGTGTTTCCGTTGGCGTCACTTCTTCTTGAGGCACGTATTGAATAAATGTGGTTTCCAGTTGTGTTGGATATTTTGATTCGTTAAAGGCAATTTGTCTGCCCTGTTCATCAAATTTTCTGGTTGAATTGTAGAACTGAATCCCCCCATCCGGTGCGTCGCTATATTCGATCTTTGAAACCTGACCGTTGGCGTAATACTCTAAATACGCAGAAGCATGCCCCCCAATAGAGCGCAATTCGTAATTAGCGATTTCCTCTCCACGGTTATTGAATACAACCAAAGATCCGAAACGACCATCAGCATCCCAGGTTTCAACCATGGAAATTTGTTTGTTTGCATGAAGACATGTTTTTACGGATCGTTTTTCGCCATCTAAATTCGATGTGCAACCAATTTGTGCAAAGAGATGCGGCCTGGCTAATAAGCAAATCGTAAAAGCTACAAGAAATTTCATGGTCGCGTTTTGACAATATTTATACCATAAAATTAATTTTGTTTATAAAAACTTAAATGGATACGAATTCCATTCGCGTTTGATCAGATAAACAAAGACCTGACCTGAAATATTTCTTCATCGTTCTGATTTGATTTTCAGAATTAATCCCTACATTTGCACCCCGCTAAAAGTTGGCGGAACATAAATTATTAATTAGTTTAATTATGAATTCTTACGAAACTGTTTTCATTCTTACTCCCGTTTTGTCTGAAGATCAGGCAAAGGAAGCAGTGCAAAAGTACGAAAGCGATTTGGCTGCCATGGGCGGTAAATTAACGCATTCTGAAAGCTGGGGCCTTAAAAAATTGGCTTACCCGATCCAGAAGAAATCTACTGGTTTCTACTTTTTGTTCCAATTCGACGCTGAAGGATCAGTGATCGCTGATTTGGAATTGGCTATGAAGCGTGACGAGCGTGTCATGCGTTTCTTGACTGTGAAAATGGACAAGGACCATGTT
>CAYLJB010000064.1:14947-16793 GCA_964383785.1 uncultured Fluviicola sp. | reverse complement strand
TTTGAGTTGCAGGAATGATTCCCGGATTTTGAACGTGAATGGTAATGGTTTTATAGGTTACTTTTGGTATCGCACAATAATCATCCTGTACTTTAAAAACAAAAGTGTAAGGCACTTCATTCAATACATTCCCGGCAGCATCTACCAAATGATCACAATCTGTTTGCCATGAAAACTGGGTACTTGCTCCTTGAATGCCACTAATAACAGGTGTCATATCAAGTGTAGCACAGGGTGGCAAAGTGCATCCTGCAGTACTAGTGAAATTAGTGCCGAATTGCACACCTGTTGCGCTCAGTAAGTTTTGTTGAGGAGAGCCGTCTTGTAATAATTCAGGGTCATTTGAAGATAAACTGAAGTTTACCAGTGTTCCAGCGATCACTGTAGTTTCAAATGCACCGGCAAATGGACCGTTTACAACTGGCGCCGTGTTGGTTCCTGCACAGTTAACAATGACCAATTGCATTTCGCGTTCAACCCTACCGATCAGTATCCCGTTGCGATAACTTTGTGCAACAATCTTCACAACGTAGCTCCCTGTAAGGGTGGTAGTAAATGTTAAGTTTCCAGTAATCGGATCTAATACAGCTGGAACATTTCCTGCACCAAATGAAGCGTCCGGTGTTGGATTTGAAGCCGAAAAACCTACTTCGAATGGCACAGGAGCCGGATTCACAGGTGGGTTGAATGATCCACTGGTAAAATGATCCAGAGGAACACCAAATGAAAGGACAACAGAGTCTCTGTCCGGATCAACCGGGTGAGGATTGTATTCGTATGCATCACCTTGACAAGCAACGAGATAAGGTGCCTGCAAGAAAACAGGAGAATTATCCATGCAAACGCCATCAACAGCATTGGGAGGGGCGAACATCGATGCACTTATAGTTATTCCATAAGTGCTCGGGTTTTGCAAATTTGTAATACTTCCACTTCTGGAAAAGTTCTTATAAGTGAAATGCCATCCGCTCGCTGGTGGAATGCCAGGAAGTATGACAGGATTTGAACGGTAAACAACTCGTTCGATGGCTCCTACGCCGTTTCCAGCATTTGCGCCACTCCCGCAAACAAATGGTGTAGGACTTCCAGCCACTTGTGTACAAGAAGGGGAGATATCTATTCGATTAACAAATAAAACTTGGAATTGTGTTACTGTGGGATGCCCCCAAACCTGTACGTTTTCGCTGATTGAATTCACGTCTGCACCGTTGCAATCGCGGTAAAACACCAGCTCAAAAATGTAGCCATTACCACTGCAGGTCCAGGTTAGTTCTCCGCCCATCACATGCGTAGCCATTGAGCGAATACTCAATAACATGAAAATGGAAGCCAGGATCAGCGCGCGCATGTGTATGAAACGAATTATCTACTGTTTTATTCTAAAACGTAAAATTTTGAGTTGGGTTGTTTATTATCCTGCCGTAATGATCAGATAGTCGTCCCAATTCAAATACTTCTTGGCCAATTCTTGAACACGACTTGAAGTAATACTTCGAACTTTAGCTATTGCATTATCGTAAAAATCAAGGGTCAAGCCATACATATCAACGCTGTTGTAGAGGTCGAGCATGGCATAAGGTCCGTCTGCACTCTTCAAAATTTGACCCAACATGTAATTTTTTACCAGATCCAATTCATCCTCGCCAACCGCTTCGTTTTGTAAACGCTGAAATTCATGTTTGATCTCTTGTAGGGTGTTTTCGCAAACTTCTTTACCAACCTCAGTTACTACAACAAAATAGCCGTTTTCATGTAGCTCCAAAAATGCGGTTCCGATACCATAGGTATAGCCTTTGTCCTCACGGATGTTAGACATCAAACGGGATCCGAAATAGTCGCCTAAGAT
>CAYLJB010000064.1:0-14937 GCA_964383785.1 uncultured Fluviicola sp. | reverse complement strand
ATATTAACAATTCATTCATCAACCGATATTGATTGGTATTTAATACCTGAAATTCTGCATAATCCGGGTGATCCTTTTTGAATAAGAAGCGTCCCATGCGTATCGCAGTTTGTAGCGCATCTTCTTTGGGGAAATCAAAGCGTCCGATCTCTGGAGTAAAAGCACCTTCATACACCGGTTTGTCTTCTTTTGACCATTTTCCAAACAAATCGATCAATGCGTCTACCGTGTCTGTTTCCAGATTTCCTACTAAGGTCATACGTGTTAAGCCATGCAAATAATGTTCATTCCAGAACTTCTTGTAAGCAGCTACTGATGCTTGTTCAAAATGCGAAACATCGGCAACGTGCGAATATGCTTCGCTTGAGGCAAACATCTTTTTACGGAATTGTTGTTGGGCAACAGATTTTACCTTTTGTTGATTCACCATGTACTGTTGCTTCATTGAACGCAAGGTGTCTTCAACCTCATTGTCGCGGAAAGAAAGTCCGTTGATGGCCTCCGAAACAATATGTGCAATTGGCAAAACATGCTCACGTAGACAGTAAATGCTAACTACTGCCGTTTCAAACGAAATATCCGTATCCAAAAAGCCACCTAAAGCATCAATTTTCTCATGGATCTCAACCGAACTGTTCGCATTTGTGCCGGAAAATAAAAGGCTGTGAACAATGGATGGAATGCTATTTTGTTCCTGGGTAATACCAGCGTCGAAAAACAGGTCCAAGCGCACAGTATCATTGCTGACGTTTTTCATCCACAACAATTTCACTTTTTCAGTGACATCGAATTGTATTGGTTTTACAAACGAGATATGTTCTACAGGCAAGACGGTCGGTTGTTTGCTTCTATTGGTCATATTAAATGGCTTTTACACGCAAAAGAGAACAGTTTTCTTTGCGCAATACAATTTGAGCGATCTTTAAAATATGTTCAGAGGTGATCTGTTGGTAAAGAGCGTTTTCTTCATTTACCCCATTTGCGTCTCCGAGAAGTTCATACAGGCATAAGTTCATTGCCCGATTCAACAAACCTTGTTCTTGAAATTCTTTAACCGTTCGGATCTTGTTAAGGAGTTTTTGGGCCTCTGCATCCGACATGGCTGTTTCGCACAAAATATCAAGTTCACTCCATAGCGCTTCATCTAATTGTTCGAAGGTAACACCATCTGCTAATTTGCCATCAATGATCAATAAACCTTCGTCCATCGAGCCTGTGATATAAGCATTAATACTTGTAACCAATTGCAATTCTTTCTTCAATTTGGCATACAAGCGAGAGGATTTCTCTCTACCAAGAGCATCGGACAGAATGTCGGTCACATAGTATTCGAAACTGCGGCGTTCTGGCATTTTGAATGCATAATAAAAGGCATTGTTCGGAACATTTCTTTCAATCGTTTTTTCTCGAAATACCGTTTGCTCAGGCTCTTTTGGAAGCATTCGCTCTGGTTTTAATGAAGCTGGAATGTCACCATACCATTTTTCAACCAATTCTTTGGTTCGCTCCAATTCAATATTTCCTGCAATACATAGAATTGCATTCGCTGGATGATAATGTTCCTTAAAAAAGGATTTCACGTCATCCATAGTCGCTTGCTCAATATGGCTGATCTCTTTACCAATCGTTGCCCATTTGTAGGGGTGAGTGGTATAAGCAAGGGGGCGTAATTCTAACCAAATATCTCCGTAAGGCTGGTTCAAATAACGTTGTTTAAATTCTTCGATCACTACATTCCGTTGTACCTCCAAACTTTTGGGAGTAAAAGCCAAGCTAAGCATGCGATCGCTTTCAAGCCATAATGCTGTTTCAATATTTTGGACGGGGAGAACGTCGTAATAATTCGTGATGTCATTGGAGGTAAATGCATTGCTTTCACCACCAGCACGCTGTAAAGGAGCATCAAAATCCGCTATGTGCTTGGAACCGCCGAACATTAAGTGTTCGAATAAATGTGCAAATCCTGTTTTGTTCTCAGATTCATCTCGGGCACCTACATCGTAAAGTGTATTTACTACCACCATCGGAGTTGTAGCATCGAAGTGATGCAATACGGTCAATCCATTGGCTAATTTAAAGCGATTGAATGCAATCATTAGAATTGGTATTTTTCATCCGAACGCTCGTTCAAAGCCATTCGGTATTCTTCAATAATTTCTTGGACAACTGCGGCTGCTGGTTTGATCGAATCAATAAGTCCAGCAATTTGTCCTACTTCCAGTTCACCTTCTACCAGATCCCCTTCAAACATGCCTTTTTTAGCTCTTCCTCTTCCCAGTAAGTTTTGAAGATCTTCCTGTGAAGCCCCTTGCTGATAAGCCGCTTCTACCTTCTTGTAAAAGTCATTTTTGATCAGTCGCACCGGTGTTAGTTCTTTCAAGGTCAACATGGTGTCGCCTTCTTCACTGTTAATGATCACATCCTTGAAATTTTTATGTGCAGATGATTCTGGAGTTGCAATGAATCTTGAACCGATTTGAACCCCATCAGCACCCAAGGTCATGGCGGCAAGCATCCCGCGACCAGTTCCAATTCCACCAGCAGCGATCAAAGGAATCGTTACAGCTTCACGTACCATTGGGATCAGGCAAAACGTAGTGGTTTCGTCGCGACCGTTATGACCGCCGGCCTCAAAGCCTTCAGCGACCACCGCATCTACACCGGCCTCTTGAGCTTTTTTAGCAAACTTGACAGAAGAAACGACATGTACTACTTTAATGCCGTGCTCCTTCAGACGAGCCGTGTAGGTTTTAGGATTTCCGGCAGAAGTAAATACGATCGGTACCTTGTATTTAATGATCGTTTGAATATGTTCTTCGATGTTCGGGTACAACATCGGTAGATTCACGGCAAATGGTTTGCCGGTTGCTGCTTGACACTTTTGGACATGTTCTTCCAGAATATGCGGATACATCGACCCTGAACCAATGATTCCAAGTCCGCCGGCATTGGAAACAGCACTTGCCAATTCCCATCCAGAGCACCAGATCATTCCGGCTTGAATAATCGGCAAATCGATGCCGAAAAGGGAAGTAATTCGATTACTCATACGTTTATATTTCTTACCCAATATGGATAAATACGAAAATACAAAGGATAATCGGAATACAGCCTACTAGTCCAGTTTCTCGATGAAGAATTAGTTTCTTATGTTTTTAATGTTCAAAAAAACCAATATAAAATATGGTAGGAGAGAAACAAACATGATAGCATTCAAGGACAAAATCGAAATGAATAACAAGAAAAGATTCAATATGCTTGTGGCTGTAATGCCTCCAATTAAATACCAGTTATCATGCTTTTTGATCAGTAAGGACAACCCGATTAAAATTTGACCTAATAAAGGAATGAAAGTGAAAGGGTGTGCAACTTTTGAAAAATCCGAGAAAATGTTCTGAAAAAAGTTCAATTCAATCTCTACCACAAATGCGTGATTATCATCGCCCCATTGCAAATAGGGTAACAAGGTACTAACCACTAAACAGAACTTGAGTAATTGTGATTTTCTGTTTTTATTCCAAGTTTTCATTTATTCGAATTCGTCATCCGAAGATAACCATTTTCAATTTTCAATCTACTTGGAAAATTCTCCACGAACAGACCTCCTGTACCCAATCCTTGTGGAATTTGTGGATCAAGTGTTGCAGTAAATTGTGCAATGGCGTTCAAACCAATATTGCTTTCCAAGGCGGAGGTGATCCAATAGGGGATGCTCAATGTTTCTGCGATTTGGATCCATTCACGTGTACCTTTTAAACCACCATGTAAACTTGGTTTCAGAATAATGTACTGTGGTTTAATTTTTCTCAATAAGGCCTGTTTATCTGAAATCGCATTCACCCCGATCAAGCTTTCATCCAAGGCAATCGGTAAAGGGGTAACTGCACAAAGTCTTTCGAGTGCGTCGTTCTGTCCTGCGGCAATCGGTTGCTCGATGCTGTGAATACCCAAGTCGGCCAATTGCTTGAGTTTTTCAAGCGCTTCAGATTCTGTAAATGCACCGTTCGCATCAACACGAATTGTGATCTGTTCCTTGGAATAGCGGTCTCGGATACTTTTTAAAAGCTGAAATTCATCCTGAAAATGAATGGCACCCACTTTCATTTTGATACAGCTAAAGCCATCTTGTAACTTGGTTTCGATCTGTTCTTGCATGAAACTTGGATCACCCATCCATACTAATCCGTTAATTGGGATGCCTTGTTTACCCTCTGTAAAAGCACTTGGAAAGAGAATTCCTGTGCCTCCTTGCATCAGGTCCAAAATAGCTGTTTCAAGTCCAAATAGTATAGAAGGATAATTTACCAGTTTGTCTGGCGAAAACAGAAACTGCTGCGGATTTTTGATCAGATCATTGATTACGGCTTCGTATTGCTCATCCGAATTATAATCTGGCGAAAGGCCGGGAATAACGGAACATTCGCCAATTCCTTTCAGGTCACGGTATTTTGCTGTAAGTATCCAACATTTTTTCGTGTTCAAGACCCCTCTGCTTGTGCCGGCTGCTTGTTTGAAAGTTAAAGTGTGAGGAACATATTCCAAACTCAACTCAGCAAAAAACGATGCGTTTAATTCCATGCGTTCAATAGTGTTCCTAGTGCAAACAAGAGAGATACAAAAAAGGTTGACAATGCAACGATTTTAAGATGAGGATCAAATGCTTTCGGGGTGTTGTTTTTCCAAACAAAGACAAGGTGCTTTATGAGAAGCAAGAATGGTAAGCAAGAAATAAAAGCCCACCACTGTTCGGTGTAGACCAAGAAGAAAACCCAGCTTGCCATTCCAATGATGATCAAACCGGAATGATGTGTTTTTGCCTTTTGCAGACCCATTTTAACAACCAATGTTCGTTTACCTACAGCTGCATCGTTTTCGAAATCACGCATGTTATTCAAGTTCAAAACAGCCGAACTGAAAGCTCCGATTGTAATTGCCGGCCAGATCAAATCAGTAGGTTCTTCACCGCTAAACAAGGGGTAAACACCCATAACACTGACGAAACCAAAGAACAGGAATACAAATACATCTCCCAGACCGTGATACCCATAAGCTTTTTTGCCTACAGTATAGGTTATTGCGGCGATCACACAGGCAAGGGCAAGAAATCCGTAAAACAAGATGAGTTGTTGATTTAGTTGATCTCTGGATACATAGATAAGCGCCAAAGCACTTAAGATAGACAAAGCCGAAGTAAGGATGACTGCAAACTTCATTTGTGCTTTGCTAATTAGTCCGGATTGCACAGCTCTTGTCGGTCCAATGCGATTTTCGTTATCAGCACCTTTCATGGAGTCTCCCAGATCGTTCGCAAGGTTCGAAAGAATTTGAAACAATAGGGTGGTGGAAAGGGCTAACGTGAAAATACTGCCATTCCAATGACCCGTATGGATGGCATAAAAACTTCCGCAAATGATTCCGGCGATGCTCAGCGGTAAAGTCCGCAAACGCAACGCGTGGATCCAAGCCTTCAAAACAGAGTCATTCATACTACAAAGCTAGTATTTTCAAAAGGTCTATTTATTAACCGAATTAAATTAACCAGAATTAATTCCGGGTGCATGTCTTTTGGGGATTTAAAACCATTTAAAACGGCTATTTTTGTTGTATACAGATCTATCACAATGCAAAGAGACTCTTGGGAAACCTATTCGCTGTGCCAACTTCTTGGAATTCGTTATCCGATCATAATGGCACCTATGTTTTTAGTGTCGAATGAGCTTATGTTGATTGCCGGCACGAAATGCGGTATAGCTGCAGCCATTCCAGCATTGAACTATCGTTCGGTTGAAGAATTGCGAGCAGGTATCAAGCGGATGAAAGCAGAAGCATCCGGACCCATCGGAATCAATTTGATCGTAAATGCCTCAAATTTCTTGATGGAAGATCAATTACAAGTCTGTTGCGAAGAGCAGGTAGATTTCATAATTACTTCTTTGGGTTCACCGAAAAAAGTGATTGAGGAGGCGCACAAAGTGGGGATCAAAGTATTGTGCGACGTTACAGATGCGGTTTATGCCCGAAAGGTTGCTGAACTTGGTGCAGATGCCGTTATCGCAGTGAATAATCAAGCCGGAGGTCATGCTGGGAATATCGATCCTAAAACACTGATCGCTGAAATTAAAGCAGTGTGTTCGATACCTGTTATATCCGCTGGAGGAGTAGGTTGTTCCGAAGATTTGAAACGCATCGGCGGATTTGGAGCGGATGGTTTCTCAATTGGTTCCGTGTTCATTGCATCTGTTGAGGCGGATGTTTCCGAGGAGTACAAACAAGCATGTGTCGACTATGGAGCAAAAGATATTGTATTAACAACGAAGCTTTCCGGAACTCCTTGCACAGTCATCCAAACGCCATACGTTAAAGAGATTGGGACCAGTCAAAATTGGTTGGAGCGGATCTTGAATAAAAATAAGCGTTTGAAAAAGTGGGTGAAAGCATTGACCTTCTATAAGGGTATGAAAGCGTTAAAGAATGCTGCTTTCGGGGCGACGTATAAATCGGTATGGTGCGCAGGACCAAGTATCGAACATGTGCACGAGATCCGTTCGGTTAAAGAGATCATCCAATCATTGACTCATGGAGAAGAGAATGATCTCACTGCGTAAAATGCGTTGGTTACTTCGGCTGATGGGTTGGTTTAAGATTCCCATGCTTGCCTATGTGAAGCCAAGATTGATCACAATTTCAAATGACGAAACAATCGTGGAGGTGCGTCTGCGCAGACGGACAAAGAATCACCTGAACAGTATGTACTTTGGGGCATTGGCTGTTGGAGCGGATGTAGCAGCTGGATTACCCGTTTTTTATTTTGCTGAACAGGAGTCCCTGAAGTTTTCTTTTTCATTTTCCTCCATGAAGGCTGAATTTCACAAGCGTGCAGAATCAACGGTTCGTTTTGTGTGTAAGGATATGCAAGTGATCAAGGATATTATTCGATCTAGTAGTGAAACGAAGGAACGAAAGAGCGGTGAGGTTGAGGTAAAGGCTTATAACGCCTCTGGTGAACATGTTGCTACCTTTCAAATGGGATTATCGGTAAAAGTTCAAGGCTGAGCCGATTTTTTGACCGCACGCATTGTGCATTATACTACTTTTACCACAAATCTTTTGACATGCAAAAAATTTCTGTTCAGGACTGTAAAGAGTTATTAAATCGTGAAGCTGTTGAAATCATTGATGTGCGCGAACCTTGGGAAGTTGAAATTTGTGACATGGGAGGTAAACACATTCCTATGCATGAGATCACTGAAAAAGTTAGCATGATGCAGCCTGAAAATGCTTACGTAATCGTTTGTAAAACTGGTAGAAGAGCAGAAGCAGTAGCTAACTTGTTGGAAACGGAATATGGGTTTGAGCAAATTTTCATCCTGGACGGCGGCATCACAGAATGGTATGCAGTTGAAAGACCTGATTTTGAAATGTATTAATAGATGATCGAACTATTTGAACACTTGATCCATTTGGATTTCCAATGGATCGTACAAGAATATGGCACGGCAATTTATACGGTTCTTTTCTTGGTGATCTTCATCGAGACCGGGTTAGTTGTAATGCCATTTTTACCTGGCGACTCCTTATTGTTTACTGCCGGACTTTTTGCAGCATCCGGAGATTTGAATCTGACTTTCTTGTTGTCATCGTTGGTGATCGCAGCAGTTTTGGGTGATAATGTCAATTATTGGGTAGGGCGAACAGTTGGGCTTCGTGTTTTCAATTGGAAAATCAAAGGACGCCAATTGGTGAAACAAGCTTATTTGGAAAAAACGGAAGCATTTTTTGAAAAGCGCGGAGTATTCGCGATCATTATGGCTCGTTTTGTTCCGATCGTGCGCACCTTTACACCATTTGCTGCCGGGGTAGGAAAAATGAAGTATCGCAAGTTTTTAACCTTTGATATAATCGGTGGATTTTTATGGATCTTCTCGATGACACTTGCCGGTTATTTTCTTGGAGGAATCCAATGGATTCGAGACAACAATGAAAAAGTAGTCTTGTTGATCGTTTTCATTTCTGTATTACCGATGTTGATCTCTTATTTGAAATCTAGATTTTCGAAGCAATGAGACACTTCGGACTGATTGGTGCCAAACTGGGACATTCTTTTTCGAAAGGATTCTTTACGGAGTTGTTTGCTAAACAGGGTATTCAAGCAGACTACTCCAATTTTGAATTAACTGCTATCGATGAGGTCCAACCATTGTTAGATGGGCGATTATCGGGTTTTAATGTAACTATTCCTTATAAGGAAGCAATTCTGCCATTTTTGGATGAGTTGAGTGAAGAAGCGAAACAGATCGGAGCAGTGAATACAGTAATGATCAGTAATGGAAAGTCCATTGGATACAACACCGATGCATTTGGTTTTCATCAATCGATCAAGCCATTTCTGACAAATCAACACGAACGTGCATTGATATTCGGAACTGGTGGCGCATCTAAGGCTGTAGCTTTTGTTTTCAAGCAGATCGGACTCGATGTATTGTACGTTTCCAGAGGTGAAAAAGGAGGGAATGTGTTCGGATACGAAGATGTCAATGAACACATGCTTCGTGCTTGTAAGGTCATCGTAAATACCTCACCGGTTGGTATGTATCCAAATGTGGATGACTTTATACCGCTACCTTATGAGGCATTGACGGAAGATCATTTGGTGATCGATCTGATCTATAATCCAGAAGAAACAGCATTTTTAAGTCGGGCTAAAGAAGCCGGAGCAGTTACCCTGAATGGAGCAAGTATGTTAAAAGAGCAAGCCTTAAAAGCTTGGTCTATTTGGAATGAATGATTTTCTATCTCTCTGGTAATCATGGACAGCGTTAAAGAACTCATTGCTCAAGGCGAGCATCAACAATTGGATTTCAAATTTGCCATTTCCGATGCCCGAAAAATTGCGCGAACACTTTGTGCTTTTGCGAATACCGATGGAGGTTCCCTCTTGATCGGAGTAAAGGACAATGGGAAGATCGCAGGTGTAGATCCGAGTGAAGAAATCCACATGATAGAAGCTGCAGCGGATATGTACTGCAGTCCCAAATTGCCTTTTACGACTAAGGTTTGGAAGGAAGATATGAAGTTGGTGCTGGAGGTTCATATTGATCCAAGCCCTGTCCGTCCTGTAATGGCACGAGATGACGAAGGACGCTGGCGTGCTTATGTGCGCAGAAAAGATCATACGCTTTTGGCAAACAAGATCCTTTTGAATATTTGGAAATTGAGCAATTTTCAAAAAGCTCCTGAAAAGATAGGAGAAGAGGAAACAACTTTATTACGAATCATCGATAAATACGAGCCATTGACTTTGAGTCAGATCTATAAAGCATCCAAATTAAGCAAGGGTAAAGTAGACCAACTATTGTCATTATTTATCGTTTGGGATCTGGTAGAAATGCACATGGACGAATATGAAACCACCTATCGTTTAAGTCAGAGTTCTGAGGATTAATTAAATTTCTTATTTGAAATCATTAAAAATAAGCTATCTTCGCAGAAGTTTTTCTGGGCTTCTCAAGGGTGAGGGCTACTTTTTAAAGTTATTCAAGTTGCTGATTAACAACAAGTTGGAGATTCGTTCCGCATCCTTTTTGATTCACAAAAAAATATAATTTTAAACCTTTCGTTTGGTATCTTGTTATATTTAAACGAGTTAAAATTTACAAACAAATGGGTAGACCTCCAACAAAGCCAGCACGTTTACGAGACGGATTTTACATTGAAGTACGCAATTCTGGATCACAAGGAATTCGCATTCGCCGCGATACTCGTGAACAGATGTTATTAGCTGCTGAGGATTATGCACGTACCAAAGATGTTGTGATCCTTGGTGAAATGAAAGATGATAAGTGGGTTGATCAATAGCCCCGTCTCATATGAAGTGTGATAAAGGTGTTTCTGAGTGAAACGCCTTTTTTGTTTCAGATCGCAATCTGTTGAAGGGCGCTACTTTGGTAATTAGTTAAGTTTATTAAAGTTATTTCCCATTTCATTAGATGATTTATACACAAAAAAAAGAGGCCTCTTTTGAAGGCCTCTTTTTTATACCGTTTATTTCATTAGTGCAACACTACAAGCTTTTGCGGAGCAAAAGTTCCTAACTCCGTGCTTACAATCACTGTGTAAAGACCATTTTGTAATTGATCTGTTGGAACAACGATCTTATTTGATAGCTCGTTTGTATTTACTTCTGCAACCAATGATCCTTTAAGATCGTAGATGCGCGTTTGGATCTTATTTTGCGGTTTGTCCAGAGAAATGTATGCTACTGTATTAGCCGGGTTAGGCAATACTTGTGCTCCATTTTGAAGGTACTCATCCAATCCGCTGTCATCTAAATTGTACATGATCTCGAAATCATCGAAATAGAACCCATCGGCACGAACACCACCGTCAGACTCAAAAACGAATCGCATTTTAATCGTTTCTCCAATATAATCGCTTAAGCTGATTTCTTCTAGTACCCAAGAAGTTTGTGTGCCATCATAAACAGGTTCTCCAGCAGGTTGAGAAGTTCCTGTGCCAGTATTTGTGTACAATCCACATTGTCCGATCCAAGTTGTGCCGTTGTCAATAGAAACTTGAAATTGAGTATAGTCGTAATCATTTTCAATATCCCATTTTGCCCAGAATTTAACCCCTGCAGATGTTGCATTCGTCAAATCAATAGACTGGTTCAGGGTGTACGTTCTAGTTACATTATTGTTGTACTGTCCACTTGGACTTTCGGTAAACGAACTACTTGGTGAAACGAATGTACTTGTAGTAGTAGCCCAGTTACCAGTCCAGTTTACGATTGTATTCGCTTCATCTAAGAATTGAGAAGTAGCTGCACCAAATGTTTTCGTGATCGTATCTCTTCTGATCCATAAACCGTTATCTGTATTCAAAACATATTTGATCACATCCCCAAATTGTATTGCAGGATCTAATGTGTATGAAATAGCTCCGTTTGCTGTGCCCATCACTGCTAAATCATGAGAAACACCTGTTCCCACCGATTGAATACCAAGAAGTGGAGTGATAGTAACTGTTACAGGCCCGTTCTCAACGCCTAGTCTGTAAGCATTGTGATTGAAATTGCCAGTCATGTTAACAACCGTACTTGGATCGGTATCATCTACCACGTAATATTTGTGAGTCAAATGTGCTAGAATCAAATTTGGGAAAACCATATCCTGACAAATTCCGGTAATTTGATTGCTCGCTGGCCAAAAACCTCCAGCGGTGTTACTCACTTCCGGAGTCATTGCGAAGATCTTAGGTTTTACCGAGATATCTTCTTTGTACATGTAATCATCAGAATCACCTGAAGCAGGATAGAGGTCAGAACTTTTTATATTGTCATAACCATTAAACTTCACCATGTGTTCTGTAAACGCCTGGAAGTAATCATGATCTTCAGCAAATTCAGCTGTAGTTGTTCCAATCGGATGCAGGATGTCGTTAGCGTAGGTGTGAGCGTTGAAAGCAAAAACAAAATCACGGTTTTCGCAGAACCACTTGATAGCCTGAGTTTCCGGTTCTGAAAACGCACCAGTTCCAGGATATGTGTCACTCGTTTGCGTAAAGCTAACACCTGTTGTTCCCCAACCGTAAGAGTAGTTTCTGTTCAGGTCGACTCCATAACTTCCTCCGCTATTCAACTTTCTGTTCTTACGCCACATACCACCTCCGTTCGGATCAGTAGTTTCATTGTAAATGTATCCGTCTGGATTGATCATGGGAACGAAATACAATTCCGTATTATCAAGCAAGTACTGAATTTCTTCACTGGTAGCATAATTTTCTAATAGGTACCACATGTAGAAGATCACCTCAGAAAGTGAATTGGGTTCCCGTGCGTGATGAATGGCAGTATAAAGCACTTCTGGTTCCGCTTCATCTGTTGCCGGATTGTCACTCATGCGCATCCAGTAAAGGGGTCTGTTCTGATGTGTGAGGAACGTGGAGATCGGTGCTCTTGCCGTAATTAGATTTGGATATTGAGCAGCCATGGCATCAATTTCATCCAAGAATTCTTGATATGTGTAGAATCCGCCCATGGATCCTAAATTGAAGTTAGTTGGCACTTCCGGTACGAATGCACCGCCACCTGCACCTCCTGAACAAGAGGCATTTTTTTCGGTTCCGGTTGATAATTCTTTGTTTTGAGCCACATAATACGCTTTCACGTCGGAAATTAAGATTTCAACCGTGAAGCCGGCATTACGCATTTGCTCAATTTCCTGATCGGAAAAATCAGAGATAAAAAAGGTTTCGCGTTTTACAGTACCATGGTCTACTGCAATACCCATTTCAGCTAATTGCTGCAGTCCCCTTGAATCTGTCAGTATTTTAGCTCTGGAATACTGCTGCGAGAACGAAAAACCACTGCATAACAAGAATGCAGATAGGAGTAGTTTTTTCATATTTAGTTCAATAGTTCGCCTAAATTTAGCCAAAACAAGTTACAACAACAAAGAAAAAAAGAGTTTTACTTTTTCCATTCAAACGAGTCGAACAGCTTTATCAAATCTTGTTTTAAATAATCTAGGCTTGGTCGCAATGAATCGTAATTTGGTCGACAATTCATTAGGACTTCACCACGGACAAAATGATTTACAGAATCTGTAAGATAGAATTGAAAATTTGTGGCTACGTTTCCTTGGAATTCAAAAAAAGTTCCGTACACCTTTCGCTTATTATCAATAATCTGTTTGTCAATAATGCGATCTGCTTTCATCTGATGCTCATCTACTTTGTCATTTGACAGGTTTATGTAGCGCACCAGCGTGTCTCGATTCGCGAGCGGGAAGTAATTTACGTACAAGGTTCCATTTAGAGGTCCTAAATTCACTTCCAAATGATCCGTTACAACACTTCCGAAAAGTACCGGCTTGACGATGTAACTTTTTGAAAAATCACAACTGAAGTGTCTGTGGTCTTTAAACGAATAATAAACGTGTTCAGGTAGATCCGTACGTAAGAACGTAGGAGGTTTTGGGATGGTCAACTCGTCATTACCACAAGAGCTCAGAACAATAGCGAATAAACCAGTTAGTACAATGCCTGAAATGATTCTCATGAACATAACTTAAAATGGTAAATCATCTTCTTCCATGGTTCCCAAATTCATCGGAGACGGCGGGGTTGGAGGAGTGTTTACTGGATATGGTGCTTGCGTTCCTGACTGCATTTCCTGGCTTTGATCTCCTTTCGGAGTTAACAAGGTCATTTCATCTGCCAACACTTCTGTTGTATAGCGGGTATTCCCGTCTTTATCCGCCCAAGAACGATTCTTTAGTTTTCCTTCAATGTACACTTTAGTCCCTTTGCGAGCATATTTTTCAGCAATTTCAGCCAAGCCTCTCCAAAGTACAATGTTATGCCAGTCTGTAGATTCTCTACGTTCACCTGTTGTTCGGTCAACGTAAGTTTCGGAAGTGGCCAAAGGAAAGTTGGCAACAACAGCTCCATTCTCTAATCGACGAACTTCCGGGTCTTTACCTAAATTCCCGATTAAAATAACCTTATTCACACTTCCGGCCATAACGAATCTTTTATTTACAAATATAGAGTAAAGTTAATTCCAGACTAATAGTTACGAAAGTTGATCCCAATATTTATGCATGAGTCGATGGATGGGAAGTGACTCAAATGTTTCGTGGTCAACCCATTTTAGGTCTTGATCTGAAAAGCGCTCCTTTTTCAGTATTGAAATGCGGTAAAAGAGCGCATGAATTCGTTGATGACTCAGGATGTGCTTAGCGGAGAATACGACTTCGTTATGATGACTGATCCAGGGAGGCAATTGATTTTTGTTTAGGTCGGGTGTGTCCGTCTCAATTACTGGAAATTCGTATAATCCCTCCCACACATCGTTGCTTCCTCTTTTGCGTATTGCAATCTCATCGTTAGAAATCAAATGAAAATAGTGTAAATAGCGATTTCTAACTTTTGTTTTAGCGGTTTTCACGGGTCTTTTGGTTGCGAGACCATTTCTGCCGCTTGCACAAGTGTTTAGAAGTATGCAGTTTTCGCAAGGTGGATTGTTTGGGGTGCAATTGATTGCTCCAAATTCCATGATCGCCTGATTGAAAAGCGCAGGCTGATCTTTCGGGATGAGTTCATCCGCAAGTGATTGAAAGAGTTTCTTGCCTTCAGTGGAGTCAATAGGAGTGTCAATTCCAAAGTAGCGCGACAATACGCGGTAGACGTTACCGTCCACTACTGCATAAGGTAGATTAAAAGCAAAAGAAGCGATTGCCGCCGCAGTGTAAGGACCAATTCCTTTTAGCGCAATAATCTCATCGTAGTTATTTGGGAATTCACCTTGATAGTTTTCTTGAACTATTTTTGCTGTTTTGTGAAGGTTCCTAGCACGCGAATAATAACCCAAGCCCTGCCATACTTTGAGCACTTGATCTTCCTTTGCATTCGCCAAATCGGTGATTTTCGGGAACGTCTCCGTGAATCTCAGGTAATAATTTAGTCCTTGATCTACTCGTGTTTGTTGCAAAATCACCTCTGATAGCCATATGAAATAGGGATCAGTAGTCGATCTCCATGGAAGGATCCTTGCATTTTGTCTGTACCAATCGGTGATTTGTAGAACAAAATCAGTCATTTAGGGAAAAATTGATAAAAAGTTAAAAGAAAACAAAAATAAACGCTTTTGACTAACTACTTTTGCGACTGAAAATCACATTGTTGAAAATTATTAATCTATAACAAAATGACAAAGGCAGATATCGTTGCTGAGATTGCAGAAGAAACAGGATTGGAAAGAAACGAAGCTCAAAAGGCTGTTGAAGCATTTATGACTTCAATCAAGAGCTCATTGACTAAGGGTCAAAACGTTTACTTACGTGGTTTTGGTAGCTTCATTGTGAAGGAGAGAGCTGAGAAACTTGGAAGAAACATCTTGGCTAAAACAAGTGTTACTATCCCTGCTCACTATGTACC
>CAYLJB010000063.1:0-17012 GCA_964383785.1 uncultured Fluviicola sp. | reverse complement strand
CACGATAACACTTGAGGTAATCACTGGTGGCTTCTTCATTTGGAGTAACCTTATTTTTACCAATATTTCCACCGATCAAACACTCCCGTTTCAACTTTAATAAACGCTCCTGAATTAAAACCATTCCATCATTATTAAAGCCCATACGGTTTATGATTGCCTCATCTTGGATCAAACGGAACAAACGCGGTTTTGGATTACCATCTTGTGGTAATGGAGTGACGGTACCAATCTCCACAAAACCAAAACCACATGCAGCCAATTCGTTGATTAATACGGCATTTTTATCAAATCCAGCAGCTAACCCGACCGGATTGGGAAATTGCAATCCTGCCACCTCAGTATGCAACAAAGGATCATGAATGGCATGAAGTTTTTTCCAAATAGGTTTAACCAGAGGCACCTTTAACCAAATACGCAAAAATGAAAAGGTAAAATGATGGATCTTTTCCGGATCAAATTTGAAAAACACCCATTTAACGATGGAATACATAACGGTTTTTTACAAATGTATAAACACAAAACGAGGTAACCAATATGATTACCTCGTTTTAAAACTATTTCAGAAGAGCAATTAGAATTTCGCTCTATATCTTCCGTACTTGATACGTCCACCTTTAGGACCAATCTTCGCATAAGTGAAGTTACGCGTAATCGTCAAGTTCATATAGAACAGTGCATCTTTTTGCTTTTGACCACGCATTGAACCCGGGTTAAACATCCATTGATTCGCCGCCGCTGCTGGATTCGAATAAAGAGCTGCTTCCGGACCAACCTCTGATGCGAGAATTGCCGGATCATAATAATTTCCACCAACATCATCGATGTAGTCGGAGAAAGTTTTAACGTAAGTAAACTCTAAACCAACACGCCAGAAACGATTAATCCCCATACGCATACCTATACCTAAAGGGATAGTAGCTGTAATACGACTATAATCCGAAGGTCCTCCGGCTAAACCTTGACCTTCAGTTTTCAAAGGTTTCAATTCCACCCATGAACCTTCTTGATTTCCTTTTGGATTGTAGTAAGCAATACCCACACCTGCGAATAAATACAATTGCTCGTTGTGATCCTTGAATCCTTTCAAGTTCGGAATATTGAATCGACGACCAATCTTTTCATTTGCCCAGGCGATCAATTCAAATCGTTGGCTTAAATTAATTACAGGAGATCTGAAATTCAAATTTCGCGCATTACGAACAGGATCTTGCGTTAAGGCGTCTGAACCTTTAAACATTCCAATATTTAAGATCGTTGATGTAGAGTAGTAAGGATGCCAGCGGTAACGGTATGCAATAGACCCACCATAGCTCATTGACGGAAAATCCCAATCTTTTACGCTGTAATCAGTACCAATTTGGTTTGCTCCACCCAAATCTCCCAGGAACTGAGTGGCTCCGATTCCAATTGTCACCTCTTTTTTGTTCATAGACCAATTCCGTTGGGTGTTGAAGTTTGTCGGCTGGGCAAACAACAATTGGGCAGTAGTAGTTAAAATAGCTAGACTTAAATATCTCATGTCTTATTTCTTATAACCTCAGAAACAGTAATTCAAGTTGTAAATTTACAAGAAACAACAGAACAAACAAGTCGTGCGTACTTCTTTTTTTTAAAAACCCAATGTTAATGAACATTTTATTCCTTTAGTCGAATAAAAAAGGATGGACCAAAGCCCATCCTTAAAAGATTTATCAAATTTGCGTGATTAAGCAGCGCAATTGATCTTCATAAAATGTAGTCTCAATTTTTCAACCGCTCGAAAAGTTTTCACTTTTGCGTTGTTTTCTGTAAGACCAATTTGATCTCCGATTTCCTTGAAGCTCAATTGCTCAAAAAAGCGCAACTCGATTAATTTTAACTGCTCAGGCTTTAACAGCTGCATGGCTTTTAACAGTTTGGAGCGATTCAATTCTGCATCGGACGGATCCAAGAACAGCTCATCGAATGTGGCAATTTGATAATTATCCAATCGAACTGTTTTTGCACCTTGTTGATCGCGAAAAGCTTGATACAATTCACTTTTTGCAATTCGGTAGAGCCAAGAACCAAATGGAACTCCGCGGAATTCAAAATTCTTTAGATTCTTGATCGCTTTCACAAATACTTGCGAAGCCAGATCATGAGCAATTTCTGTGTCTTGAACACGCTGCTGCAAGTATCTTAAGATTGGAGAGTAGTACTTGCGGTACAGTGGTTCAAACTTAGAGGGATCAGATTGCGCTGCAATCACCCACAGCTGCTCCTGCCGGAGCAAATCCGACGTTTGATGGAAATAAGGATTAACTGACATGGTTTATTTGGATTTTGGGTTTGCATAATTTTGGGTTTATTCTATCTAATTTAACGAGATTTTGTCAAATTATTGTATTGCTAAGACAATTAAAATTTAAATTTTAACATTTCGTGACATCTTTCAAGAATTTTGCCAAAAATCAATTTCGAAACATAACCATGTAACTCGTATCAGTTAGTGACTCAAAAAAAGACCGCAAATACTGACTTTCTTTACTGGAAAGAGTAAATGCTCTTATTTTCTCTGATTGATTTTTATGACCGGCACCACCACGGCTGTAATGTTGGAACACATCCTCTATTCGCGAAAATGAACCATCGTGCATGTAGGGAGCTGTTAACATAATATTCCGCAAACTTGGAATCTTGAACATGCCCTTATCTTTATCATCTAGTGTAATTCGATGACGCCCATTATCTGATCCATAATCTACATAGAGCCCATTATTTGCCACTTGATAAGTAGTGAAATGGGGCGCTGGATGACATTGTGTACAGTATAATTTCTTAGAAAACAAACGATAACCCGCCTTTGCCTCCTTTGATAGCGCTTGCTTATCGCCTTTCCAATAACGGTCGAAGGCGCTATTTTGACTGATGAGACTTCTTTGAAAGGCTGCAATACTCCTACTCAGAACCCACGGATCGAAATCACGATTGAAAATTTTCTTCGCAGCTTCAACGTACTCAGGTACCTCCCGTAGTTCTTTCAATAGACTTTTAACATCCTGATCCATTTCTGTATGCTCTTGAATTGGAACAGTCACTTGCATCTCGAGTGTTTTAAGTTCACCATCGAACATGACACGAGGTAAATATGCAGCATTCAACAAAGACGGTGCGTTTCTCATGGTTTCCTGGCCATCAACACCTTTCGATTTTTTCAAACCGTCAGTGAAAGCTTTTTCAGGATGATGGCAAGACGCACATGAAATGGAATTATCCCGAGACAAACGTTTATCAAAGAACAATTCACGACCAAGAGCAATTTTCTCTTCAGTCATTTCATTGTCTTGGGGTGAAATAACAGGACCTAATACAAGCACTTGTTTGTCAGCACTGCATTTCGCTGAAACAAGCGCCAATACGCTCGAAAGGATAAATAGCCGAAACCAAGGCATCACGGCATCAATACAGTTCTCGAAACTTGCTCTCCTTTAGAATTAACCAATTTCAGAATGTAAGAACCTGCAGGTGCTGAACCTAGAGAAAATTGTTGCGTCACTCCTACTTTTGATTCAACCAGTTTACCATCAGAACTATATAGTGCATAATTGTATATATCCGCATCCGGCAAAGCAACAATTATGTTACCTGATTGATATGTGATCAAAATAGATTGCGGATCAATCGTTCCTAAAGAAGCATTTTGCGGCGCTGTAAAAACATCTGAATCAACCACATTATACATTATTGTTGCATTAGCTCCAATGGCTGAATGCGTTACTTGAACCACAGATGGAACGATTCCATTCATCCATTCGTCGACATTCCAATTCACTGTAAGAATCTGAACATTATTTGGATGAGCAGTTGCAGGCATCAAGATTTCTTTTGTGAAATAGTTCTCATCTCCCAAATTATGCAATTCAAAAATCGTTTCCGGTGTCCCGTCATTATTTGAGTCAAAACGTCCACCGATAATCATATGCATATAACCGGATGACCAGCCCCAAAACATGGAGGGTGTTTGGTAACTCAACGGATGCATTTCTGGATACTGATTGATGTCGAGATGATTCAAATATTCCGGTACACCTACTCCAAATCGCACACCTTCAATATTTGTTACTGGAAGAGTTCCTAGATCTAACCAAGGACTGGTAATATCCACCAAGTATACGGTATTGGTATCAATTCGAGTGGTTTGTCCGCCGTCATGAATTATCTCCAATCGAGAACAATAAAATTTATGGTGCTCTAAGAAATAATCCTCACCACCCGGAGAGCTTACCACTTGATTTAGTCCTAATGCGGATCCACCAAACAATGGATTGAAATTAATGTAAACCTGCTGTTGGCTAAAACTCACAGATGATACAGTCAAACCTAATATCCAAAGTAAAAGCTTCTTCATAATGCTTTATTTGTGTACAATGTACAATTTTTCGACCGGATTCAAACGAAAGCGCTCTACCATTTCTGGAGAAATCTTGAAATCCTGAAAAGCTTCAGTTACTTTAAAACCAACACTTTCTAGCCATTTAGGGTAATCATTTCCAAACAAGCGAACATGGTCTTTTTGCCAAAAATGAATTTCGCGATCTTTGGGTGATGTAATAGACCAATCTTCATAAGTCGTATCTCGATTCACGTCAATTGGCACTTGAAAGATTCCCCAACCACCTGATTTCATTACACGATAAAGCTCTGACATACATTTTTTTGCATCGTCAACGTGTTCTAAAACGTGATTGCAAAAAACAACATCGAAACGCTCATCCTCTAATGGGATTTCATGCAGATCGAAATGCATATCCGCAATCGGAGAAACCAAATCCCCGGTCAAATAGTTCAAATTCTTTTGTGCCTTGAATGTGCTATGAAAACATTGCTCTGGTGCAATGTGCAATACATTCAATTGCGGTGCTGTAAAGAAATTGCTTTCATGCTTTAAGTAAAGCCACATCAAACGGTGACGCTCCAAAGTCAAATCATAAGGGCACAATACATTATCACGATGCGCAACGTTAGATCCATATGACAAAAACTTACGGAATGATCGCTCACAAACCGGACATTCAACATTATTCCCTTTGTAAAAAGCAGGGGCTACTTTACGGAACACATAACTCATACGGATCAAAAGTGGACGAGGAAGCGTGTTCAGTAAAAACTTATACAATTTCTTCATAACACAAATGTAGTAAACTCTTTCACTGTGTAAGGAATTAATCCACTTCTGTTATTTTTGTTTTGATGAAGTATCTGACGATCCTACTTATTTTTCAAACTGTTTGCGCCATGGCACAATTCGAACAACAAACACCTCCTGATGCATTACAAATTCCAGTAGTGTTGGAAACAAATGGGCATAAACGCATTGATCCTTATTATTGGATGAATCAACGAGACAAACAGGAAGTATTGGATTACATTACCTCTGAAAACAACTATTCGGAAAACTTTTTCAATGCCGAGAAAGCCACTGTCAATCAATTATTAGATGAGTTTGAACAGCGCATTGACCCGAATGATCAGAGCGCTCCGTTTCGCATGAATGGCATGGATCTTCAATTCAACAACTGCCAAGGGAAAGATTACCGAGAATTGTGGATCCTGCAGAATGGCGTGAAGAAAACACTGTTTTTTGATGAGAATGAACGCGCTAAGAATAAAACATATTACGCTTTAGGGGATTTTGAAAATTCACTAAATAATAAAACCCTCGCCTTCAGTGAGGATGCTGTGGGACGAAGAAAATACACCATTCGCTTTCGAGATAATGTCAGCGGTAAATTGTTGAAAGACGAAATCACGAATACAGATGGTTCAGTTGTTTGGGCAAACGATAACAAAACGGTCTATTATGTGCGTAAAGATGAAACTACGCTTCGTGAATTCCAGGTTTACAGACACGTTTTGGGCACTTCTTCTAAATCTGATGAACTTGTTTTTCAGGAAAATGACGAACGTTTTTATGTCTATTTGCAAAAAACCTTGGATGAAAACTACATTGTTATTAATGTCTTCAGTACAACTTCGTCCGAATGCGTTTTATTAGATGCTGGGACAAGTGACGCCAAAGCTCAAGTCTTCTTAAAACGAAGTCCTGATCACTTGTATCAACTGGATCATCACAAAAACGGCTTTTACATTCTTTCCAATCACAACAGTCCCAACAGAAAATTGGTTTTTTCGAAAAACTTGCCCAGTAAGATGGAAGATTGTCAGGTCATCATAGCCCATTCAGATGCATACCTGGATGAATTTCTTGCTTACGACAAATTTTTGGTCATCCAACAACGTCAGAAAGGTCAAACAGCCTTTTTAGTAGGAGATCTAGAAGGAAAAGTGATGAAACTCATCGACATGAAAGAGACCGTATACGAGATCGCACTGCGTAGTAATGATGATTATTTCGCAAACGATTTTCATTACACATACACCTCGTTCACCACTCCTCCAGCAGTCTATTCCTATCAGGTAGAAAAAGCGGAGAGTCAATTGATCTTTCAAAAAACACTTCGAGACGCCAACTTCTCACCGAACAACTATATTTCGGAACGTGTTTGGATCACAGCTAATGACGGTTCAAAAGTCCCGGTTTCACTTGTTTATAAGAAGGGGATCGATCTAAAGAAAGCGCCTTTATTATTATATGGCTATGGTTCATATGGTGTAACGATCCCATGTAATTTCTCTCCAACGCGCTTGAGCTTGCTAGATCGCGGATTCATCTTTGCCGTTGCGCATATTCGCGGTGGTAAATTTTTGGGTGAACATTGGTATCAAGACGGAAAATTGAATAAAAAAAGACATTCATTTACTGATTTCATCAATGCTGCTGAATGGCTAGCGATGCTCGGGTACGGAGATCCTTCCAAATATTTTGCACAAGGTGGAAGTGCGGGTGGTTTGTTGATGGGAGCTGTGGCAAATATGGCCCCAGATCGATTTAAAGGAATCATTGCTCAGGTTCCGTTCGTGGACGTTGTTACCACCATGTTAGATGACTCCTTGCCGCTTACAGTTGGCGAATACGAAGAATGGGGAAATCCGAACGAAGCGGAAAGTTACTGGTACATGCTGTCATATTCGCCTTACGACAATGTGCAACGAATGAATTATCCCGCGATGCTCATTACAACAGGTTATCATGACTCCCAAGTACAGTATTGGGAACCATTAAAATGGGTCGCTAAATTACGTGATCTCAATACAAGTAAAGCCCCTATCCTATTCGATTGTACGATGTCGGCCGGACATGGAGGAGGTTCTGGAAGAACCAACGAACGCTTGGAGGTAGCCAAAGAATTCGCATTTTTATTGCACCTAGCGAATGACTAAATATTTTATCGGCATCGGTTTTTGCTTAATTGCATTGCTTGGTAAGACTCAGTCTGCCGAAATGGATCGTCCGTACGAGAAATACGACACCCTACTCATCCCGTATGCAGATTTAGGATATAATACGGCGCCAATGCGTTTCAAATATCCTTTTTCAAGTGAATTTGACAAAATTCATGTCCGAAACAATTCCAATGTCGTTCTCGGCCTTGGTTTTGCCTATAAATGGTTCAACTTACGATTGGGCATTAATCTACCAGGAAATTTGCGCCCATCGTATAAATATGGTCCTACAGAATATTATGACTTCGGATTTGATTTTTCATTAAAACAATTCTTTTTCGATGCCGACTTACACATTTACAATGGTTATACCTATAAGAACGCATATAAATGGAACGACACCTTAAACGTTCAAGAGCCTAATCTTTACAACCAAAAACTTGGCGCATTAAGTCTTTCATTAAACACTTGGCATTTTTGGAACAAAGATTTCAAGCTTGCAGCATTCCGGGGTAAGACAGCGGCTTATAAACAAGACATTTCCTCTTTTTATTTGAAATATTCCATGAGTCTCTATGGAGTTGGTGCTGAAAATGGCATTATACCGAAAGAGTTAGTTGATACCACACAAACTCGTACCGAAGCAAATACCATACTTTCATTCGATCTGGGAGTGATACCTGGCTACGGATATGTAAAGCGCATAGACCAGTGGCAAATCGGGATCATGGCCGGATTAGGTGCTGTTGTCCAATCCAAAGCATACATAACTCCTGATTTATCAAGAGGTTTTTTAGGTCTTGCATTCCGTTATGACATTAGGTTTGTTGCAGGATTGAACAGACCTCATTATTTTTTGATGTTTGTCACAGATTTTGACAATAAGAGTATTGCATTTAACGACTTGAAATACCGCCAAACCTATTATTCTATGAAGCTTAGCGGAGGATATCGTTTCCACAAAAAACGGAAAAAAAACTCCTAAAGATGCTTGAGAAACTCTTGAAGATTTTCAACGCTCACGTGATCCATTATCACGATCTTAAACCAATTCGGTTTGTGATGATCGTCAGGAACCAACCCAAATTTTTCGGTGATCGATTCTGCCATGCTGCTCGCTGGAAATACAATAATATTAGCGTTCACTTCACGGAAGTAATCGATTTTACGTCTTTTCAATTCCAGTTCAAACCAATCTGCTCGCGCACACAGATCTTGCATTTTCTGTTGCCATTCAAGGTATCCATAACTCTTTAAAATCATATAAACGGCAACGGCATTTGCACCGGATCTGCTGCCACAAAGGGTTGAGTCGTTCCCTTGCACATAGCTTGCAGACGGTGTGGTGGTGTATTTAAGCCAACCTTTTCGAATGAGGAAAATACCCGTTCCATATGGCGCTTGATTCATTTTGTGCGCATCCACAGTGATAGAACAAACCTGATTATTCGAAAAATCCAAAGCATGTTCATTCACAAAAGGGTAGTAAAAACCGCCATATGCTCCGTCAACATGGATTTTATATTGGAAGCCCAAATCACCTAATGTCCTCATGTACAACTGGATATCATCTACACTTCCAAACATCGTGGTCATCATATTTGCAAATACAATGATATACTTAATACCGTTGGAACGCATTTCAGTGAGTTTCTGCTCAAAATTCTTTGGATCAACCTTACGCGATTTTTCATTTACCGCCAAGGGAAAAAATCCGATTTGAAAGACATTTGCAGCTTTTGCCGAAGAATAATGCGTATCCGAAGAACAGATCAGGGCAATTTCGTGTAATTGTGCCTGATACTCCTGCATGAAATAATTTCGATAGATCCATACCGCTTGCAAATTCGCTTCCGTTCCGCCAGTAGCGACATACCCATCGACACTATTTGCTTGTGCTCTAAATATATCTTCACTGCACATGCGGATCAATTCACGTTCAATGGCTTGCGTTCCAGCGAAAAAAGATTCCGAATCACCTGTGGTATGTACACCAATGTGGTTGGGATTTTGAACCAAAGTTGAAAGATAAGGTGCATCATGCAACAAGCTAGACTCTAAAGGAAATACACGCGTATCGAGATAAGATGCCGGCAATCCTAAAATATTATGCTTACGATAGTCAATGTTCTTTTCAAGCGCTTTGAAAATATGCTCATGTAAGGACTCTTTCGTTTCTTTTTCCCACATCTCCGGAAATTTTTCTCAAAGGGAACAAGAAAACACTTCAGAAAAAATGATTTTGCGCAGGTTCTATATAAAAACAACAAAAATAACACCAACAAATATGACCAAAGACCAAAATATGGCATAAGCAAGAATCGATACTCGGGTGAAATAAAAATCCCCCCAATCTCCTTGAATTAATCGAGTTAAACCGGTTACTGTCGCACCAATACTTATAAATATGGCAAACAAGAGTAATAAAAACGGTAGAAGGGCATCCGCCGAGTAAATGATGAGTATGATTGCCAAAATACACAGCAAGAAACCAACATGTGCCAATATCGCATAGAAATCTGTCGGTAAACCAAAACTAATGATTGGTCCAAATCTTGGTGGAAATTGTCGCTTCTTTAAGTTCAGACGAAACGAATGTTGGGAATCAAATTTCAATGTAGGGACAGGTGGCTTGGTTATCTGACTTCCTTCGAGGTATACAATGCTGTCTTCTGTTACCCTTACATCGGACACTTTGTTAGTGTCATTAGCTAACCTGATGTTCACAGAATCAATGAAATGATTGTCAGAAGTTGCCGACCTCGATTCATTTATATTTTCAACAATCCGTTTACTTTCTTTTCCACGCTGGGATTTATTCCAACTAACGTAGTAACCATTATTGAACGTCCTTTTTTGAATTGTGCACGAGCAAGCTGCAATCAACACAAAAAAAAAGGCCAGCAGTTTCACAAACAAAATTAGAGAGTCTTAATGAATACAGAACGAAATTGGGCAAGATCTTGGATCATTACATCTGCAAATCGTTTACCGGCATGAATAGAACGATCATTGTAATGAATGAATGTCTGTTCGTCTACCAAATAAGTTAAAAAACGATTGAAAAAATCAACTCCCAATTCGCTACCTATTTGTTTGATAAAACGCACGCTGGAATCAATTGAACAACCGGATGCCCCGATCATTGCCTCGTTCACAACTAATACGATCTGACAATCATTGCTGATAAATGCCGTTGATGAAAGTTGTTTTCCGTGATTGGCCCAAGTTGGCACAAAAACATCTAATTGCTCCAGGATCCAAGATTGTTCCGTCTTACTCAAGATCCGATTCGCTTGATAGATCCAGATCCGACTGTGCTCCGGAAATTTCTGATAATCTTCCAACATAGATTACAAGTCTGCAGCGTTTGCAATCAATTCAGCAACGTCCAAAACCTGGATATCGTTTTCTTTATTGAAGTTTTTCACGCCATCCGTCATCATCGTATTGCAGAAAGGACAACCTGTAGCGATAATTGTTGCATTTGTCTCCAAAGCATCTTCTGTTCGCTCTACATTGATCTCTTTATTTCCTTTTTCAGCTTCTTTGAACATTTGAGCACCACCTGCTCCACAACACAATCCGGTTGTTTTGCATCGCTTCATTTCAACCAATTCAGCATCCAATTTTTCGATCAATGTTCGAGGAGCTTCGTATACATCATTAGCACGACCTAAATAACATGGATCGTGGAAAGTGATTTTCTTCCCTTTGAATGTTCCTCCTCCAGCAAGTGCCAATTTTCCTTGGTTGATCAAATCCTGGATCAATTGTGTATGGTGAATCACCTCATAGTTCCCTCCCAATTCCGGATACTCATTCTTCAAAGTATTGAAACAGTGCGGACAAGCTGTTACGATTCGTTTCACTTCATACCCATCCAATACCTGAATGTTCATGAGTGCTTGCATTTGAAACGTGAATTCGTTTCCAGCACGCTTTGCCGGATCTCCGGTACAAGACTCCTCTGCACCTAAAACGGCATAATTGACATTGCAATGATTCAGGATCTTCACGATCGCTTTCGTTATCTTTTTCGCGCGATCATCAAAACTACCGGAACAACCCACCCAGAACAACAAATCTGGTGTTTGTCCTTGCGCCATCATTTCGGCCATTGTTGGAACATGTAGAGTGCTCATAAGCTTACTTTTCGAATACTTGAATATTTGCTGTTACTTCAACAAGATCTGTAAATTTCCCGTCAAAACGAGTAGCACGAACGATATGGTTATCAATCCAGTGGTAATTTCCACCACGCGGTTTCCCCATCAACAGTCCGTGATATTTAAATCCATTTGCTTGCAACCATTCTTCGGTTACCTGACGGTGTTCTTCAACGCGCGAGGTAAAGAAAGTAATGATGTGACCTTCGTCGTACCATTTATTGATCGTTTCCAAGGCATCTGGATACAAAGCTGCGGTTGCCATACGCTCCGGTTGTTCATTGGGAATATCATCACAGATGGTTCCATCGATGTCGATCAAATAATTCTTGATATGTTCTGGTAGCACAGGCGAAATGTGTTGCCCATTTTCTACCACGTCGATCAATTGTACTTCTTTATTCATGGTTTTCCTTTTTGATTACACCTTAATCTTCGTGAATCCAATTCCCTCTATCAGCTTGAGAGAATTGCCAAGGAGCACCGTTGTTTTCGATGTTTGTCAACATACCCGTTAATTCGGTTGGAACTTTAGATTCCTCCATAACCAAGTAACGACGTAAGTCAACAATAATAGATAAAGGGTCAATGTTTACGGGACATTCTTGCACACAAGCGTTGCAAGAGGTACATGCCCACACCTCTTCTTCAGAAATGTAATCGCCTAATAGAGACTTTCCGTCGGAGTAGTCAGCCCCATTCTTTCTGCGCATTTCTCCCACTTCCACCAAACGGTCGCGGGTATCCATCATAATTTTTCGTGGTGATAATTTCTTTCCGGTGATGTTCGCTGGACAAGACGACGTACAACGTCCACATTCTGTGCACGTGTATGCATCCAACAAGTTTTTCCAACTCAAATCCGTAACATCTTTTGCGCCAAAACGTTGAGGAGCTGCATCTGCATCAGGTGCAGCAAACGGATCTGCTGTTGGGTCCAACATCAATTTCACCTCATTCGTTACCGATTCCATGTTGGAGAACTTTCCTTTTTTCTCCAAATTCGAATAATAGGTATTTGGGAAGGCCAATAAAATGTGTAAATGCTTGGAATAAGGCAAGTAGTTCAAGAATGCCAAAACCATTATCAAGTGGCCCCACCAGCCAATTTGTTCTAGGGTATGAAGTGTATGGACATCTTCAATTCCACCAAAAAGCGCTGGGCCAACAATCGAAGAAATCGTAAATCCATAACCAGATCCTGTTTCCAATATTTGACGCACCTCATCCGCGCCATTCATTGTAAAAATGCACGAAACCAAGATGATCTCCATCACAAGGATCATGTTTGCATCACGTGTTGGAAAACCAGCCATTTCGGGCTTGTGAAAACGAGCTACTTTCAAGACATTTCTGCGAGCCAGAAAAGCAATGGTCGCTAACAATGCACCAACACTCAATATCTCGATGAACGAAATCATAAAAGTGTAAAACCCGCCTAAAGAATCGTGAAAAAAGCGATGAGATCCGAAAACACCATCAATGATGATCTCAATCAATTCGATTTGCGTGATCACAAACGCTCCATAAATCAACAAATGTAAAAGAGCAGGGATCGGACGTGTAAACATTTTCTTTTGACCAAAGGCAACCAAAAGCATGGTTTTCCATCGGTCTGCACTACGGTCAGAACGATCAAGCTCTTGCCCCATTAAAATGTTCGTGCGGATTTGCAACATATTGCGGAAAAACCAAGCAAAACCACCAAAAAAAAGAACACTAAAAATAATTGCTGAAATAACTTCCATCTTAATCAGGAATTGAATCTAAAAACTTGCGTAATTTCTTTTCATCTTTATTTGACAAAGGAACTCCCTTTGTTTTGGCACCCAACACCGAGAAATGAATGTATCTCTCCGGATGGATCTCAATATCATCAACAAGTTCTTGTAATTCTTTGTTCGTTTTTACCAACTCGTTATAAAGAGCATCATCCTTGATCAATTTTCCGATTGACCCTTTTCCGCTGTTTACTTCCTCCAAAGTCATATTCAACTTTTGAATCGTGGTTTGCGCATCTAGGATTACCGACTTGTAATCAACAGTTACTAAATCGTCTGTAATCTTCTCAGCATTTCCGATCACCTTAGCGATCTTTTCATTGCTATTCTTCAAATTCTGAGAGATACTTTCGAAATTGGAAAACATTCGCGACAACTTCGCTTTTTCTGAGGCAACTAAATCTTCCACTTCCACAGCAACATTTCCAAAACGTTGGATAGCGACTTTAACTTCACGCAACGATTGCTCAATACCGGTGGTTGCAGTGGTATCCCAAAACCCTCTCAGAGAAGAAATTGTTCTGTCAACGTTGGACATCAGTGCTTGCAAATTTTTGGTCAATGGATCAGCATATGCTTTTACCTGAGACATCATGTCTTGAGCAACCGTTCCATAAATTATCTCCTTCGGAGAATAGTAACCTTTTGAAAGATCGGAACTCAATTCTAAAAGAATCCCTTTGTTGAAAAGATCGTAACTGCCAATTTCAATTTTTGACCCTTTGGGAATTTTAAAATTATCGTCTTGAATATTGAAAACAACCTTTACACGTGAAGCAGAATCACCTTTTAAATTGTAATCCACTGAAAGCACTTTCCCAACGATCACACCATTAACATAAACAGATGTTGCAGGAGCCAAACCTCCAGAATTTGGGAAATATGCAGTATATTGCTGATCACCTCCAAAGAAGGAATTTCCTTTTAGAAAATTCACACCACCTACCAACAATCCAATTGAAAGGATTGCGATTACAGCTGCTTTGAGTTCTTTTGAAATCTTCAAAACGATTAATTTTCCGCTAATTTAATAGCTTTTTCTAAACTAATGCGCTCCCCATTCTGAAAAGCAACAACGAAAGCATTCGGAAAGCCTTTCTGACGCAATTCATTCTTCAAAGCATTGGCACCTTTGAAATCATTCACAAATTCACCTGTAGTATATTTGAATAGATTGTCTTGTTTGTATTCCATTACAGCCCGTCCTTTAAAACGGGATGAATTAGACGGGATCTTCGTCTCTGATGTTTCGATCTGAACTCTAAAAATCACAGCATCTTTAGAAACAGGACTGGCATCTCCTTGCCCTTTTTGCTGGTTGACAACTTCGGTCACTTTTCCTTCACCGGCTTCATTAACTCCTTGACCAACTTCCTTGGTTTGAGATTGAACACCTTCCAACTCCTTTTTATACTTGTCAAATGCCGTAAACATAGCGCCCGCCATTTTCTTTTGATTCGTAGAGTCGGCCAAAAACTTCTCCTCATCCGGATTCGTTAAGAACCCTGTCTCGATCAAAACAGACGGCATGGTTGTTTTATACAACACTAAAAATCCCGCTTGTCGCACTCCACGATCATGTCGTCCAATAGTTTTAAACTCTGCCTGCAGCTTACTTGCAAATGAGATAGAATGATCCAAGAAGACCGATAACTGCAACTGACGCGCAATAATGGCATCCGGAGACATATCAAAATCTTTGTACTTCTCCCCTTTATCATCCTCCAAATAAATAGTGGCATTCTCTCGTTCTGCAATTTTTGCTTGTGCTTCTGTCTTGTGCAATCCCAAAACATACGTTTCTGTTCCGTAAGCCGAAGGAGAAGCAGAGTTGGCATGAATACAAATAAAAAGATCTGCATTGGCTTTATTCGCAATGCGGGCACGTTCATCCAATTCAACAAACACGTCTTTATCTCTGGTGTACACCACCTTCACACCACTGTAAGCAGCCTTGATTTTTTTACCTAATTCCAATGCCATTGAAAGGCATACATTCTTTTCATGTGCAGAACTACCATGACAACCTGGATCCTTTCCGCCATGACCAGCATCAATCACCACGGTTTTAATCACAAACTTCTCGGCAGCCTGCTTTGCCTTCACCATTTGAAAAGAAAAGGTTAACACGACAGGCAATGTAGCCAAGATCATTTTCAGGGCAGTGCTCCAGTTCCAATTAAAGCTTATTACATGCTTTGATTTCATGACAGTATAAAATTACTTATAGAACACTCACCAAAAACCCAACCAAAGCGAAACTTATTTAAACATCAGTGTTGAAAACTCTGAGATGATGATTCTGTCTTTCGAAATAACAAAGCGCAAATTACTTCGTTAATACATCGGCCAACAAGTACTGATCTCATTCGAAAGGTATAAAATTTGTTAGCTTTGTGCCCTAATGAAAGAAACAACCGGAAATAGCAAGAATCGTTACTTGAACAAGTATCTTTTCTGCCTGCTCCTGTTCTTGGGTTTCTTACATATGTCTTCGACATCTTATTCACAAGACACAATCAAACGAGTCACTCTGAATGAAAGCGATTTCGAATCAATCATCACCTATTCTGCCAAAGATTCGATCTACAGTGATTTTAAACTTCAACAAGTGCATTTATTCGGAAATGCAAAACTCGAAGCAGAAGGAATCCGCATGAATGCTGGTTATTTATTGATCGATCTCAAAAAGAAAGAAGTCCTTGCCACTTACCGAACAGATTCACTCGGAAACAAACTGGAACAACCTGTATTTGTGGATGGTACAGACACGATCCAAGCAGCAAGTATTCGCTACAATTTCGATACAAAAAAGGGATACATTCAAGAAGTAACGATCAAACAGCAAGACTATTACTTGTCTATGGAAACCGCCAAAAGACAAGCAAATGAAGAGGTACATTTCGTGAATGGAAAATTTACTTCCTGCGATTTGAAGGAACCGCATTACCATTTCCATTTATCGAAGGCAGTTTTGGTTCCTGAAAAAAGAATCGTTACCGGTCCAATGAACTTATGGATCATGGGAGTTCCAACTCCTTTAGGTCTTCCAATGGCCATCATTCCTCAGAAAAAAGAACGCGAAAAATCGCACGGATTTCTCATGCCAAAAATATCCTTGATCTCTCCTTACGGAATGGGTGTTAATGATCTGGGATACTATATTCCGATTAACGATCACTGGCAAACAACTGCTATGGCAACAGTTTTCTCAAGGGGAAGTTTTGGATTTGGCAATAAGACAAACTATAACTACAAATACAAATTCAACGGAAACTTTGGCGTGAGTTACGACCGATTCCGATTTGGCTGGCCTGATTCAAGCGTGATCAATGCAGTAGCTGTAGACTGGACGCATCAACAAGATGCAAAAGCAAATCCGAACTGGAATTTCAGTGCGAATGTCCATTTCAATTCCAATTCATCGAACAAGCAAACTTTAAACGTTCAAAACGAAAACTATTTCAATAACACCTTGAATTCAGACGTTCGCATTACTAGAAAATTTGGCTCTAAACCACTTTCAGCCGATCTGAAATTGGCGGTCCGACAGAACTCGGCTAGTCAGCAGATTGACGTGACCTCACCTATTTTCAATTTCCAAACTACTTCCCGCGTATTTCCGTGGAAACGCATCAATAAGATCTTTGGAATTTCCTATGCTGCCGAGGTTCAAAACCGGGCCTCTACCCGATCTCGTTATTTGAGCAATGGAGACTTCGACAGTATTGCAAACGCCTTCAGAAATGGTGCA
>CAYLJB010000062.1:0-17290 GCA_964383785.1 uncultured Fluviicola sp. | reverse complement strand
TGCGAGAAGACAAAGGAAACTGGGCGACAGCCGTTATCGAATATACCATTTCTCCGAATTGGTTCTTTGGAGTGATCGATCAATGGAATTACGGAAATAGAAATGAGGATCTGCGTATCCATTACATTACGGGATCATTCGGATGGATCAAAGAATCAACACGTCTTTCCATTAATTATGGTCGTCAACGTGCAGGATTGTTCTGCGTTGGTGGAGTGTGCCGCTTCGTGCCGGCATCCAATGGTTTGACAATTTCATTTACACAAAGTTTTTAATCGAAATGGCTATGAAACAGTTTAAATGGCTACTTGCCGGTGGATTGATGGGAATCTTGACATTGGCTTCTTGTGATAAAGTCACAAATGCGTATCCTCCTGGAACACAAACAACTGGAGGATTGGACTGGACACTGTATCCAGGCGGCGACAGTACTGATTATGTGACACAAGGCTATTGGCCTTCATTCACAGCAAATACAAACACGTTAAGAAACGTTCTGATCGAAGATTTTACTGGTCACCGTTGCAACAACTGTCCGAATGCCGCAAATCTATTGCACACACTCGAAGATGCTAATCCTGGTCGAGTAATCGGCGTTGGAGTTCATGGAAGTCCTTTAGGTTTGACCGATTTTCAAGCAGAAAATGCTACTTATCCTTTGGTTCTTTACAACGATTATTCAATTGAGATTTGTCAATTCTTTGGTTCAGTTGCTGGTACTTCCTTCCAAGGCAACCCTCATGGAGCCGTTAATCGTGAATTAGTAGGAACAGATAATACTGTTGGCCCTGGTTCATGGACTAGTAGAACAACTACTCAACTTGCTTCAGCCTTGAAAGTGAATATTCAAGCTCATGTAAACTATTTTGCCTCAACTCGTGGGGTATTCTTGCATACAGAAGTGGAAAAGGTGGACAACGGATTGACTAATGACCTGGGATTGGTTGTTTATGTTGTAGAAGACTCTATAGTAGGCCCACAGTTGATGCCAAACTTGACTACGAATAACAATTATGTTCACAAAGATATCTTACGTGATTGTATCGATGGCCGCGCATTTGGAAAAACGCTGACAGCAGATTATTTAGATGCTAACGGTAAATATTATGTAAACTATGCTTACCGTTTGCCTGACCAATACAACCCGGACAACATGCATTTGGTGATCTACGTTTACGACAAAACGACTTATGAGGTCTATCAAGTGATCAAGGAGCATTTGAATTAATACACGAATATTAGAGGAAGGCGGGGAATTATCTCCGCTTTTTTTCTGTCATTTTTTAACATTTAGAAGATACTTTTTTTCAAAGGCATTCGTTATCTTGGATGTGTAATTCAAAAACGAGAGCCATGTTTGAACTAACGAAGAAAATCTTGGTGAAGGTGAGTTTTGACCCTCAGTTATTTCAGAAAGAGTTGACAAAAGCAATTCGCTGGATGTCCAATACCGAAGAAATTCAACGTTTACGAGAATGGTGTTTAAAAGAATTCGGGACCATTTACCCGTCTATTATCAACAAAGCATTTGCGCCACAGGTTGGCTAAAAAAGAAAACGGCTCACTTGTGTGAGCCGTTCTTATTTATGGTAATTCTCTTCTTATTCGAACTCGATCAGCAAACCGCCTTTTTCAACGACATCACCTGCATTCACGGCCAATCGCTTTACAACCCCAATACCTTCAGCCTTCAGAACATTTTCCATTTTCATGGCTTCTAAAGTCAACAAAGCATCTCCCGGTTGCACTTCTTGTCCTACTTCAATAGCAATGCTAACCAATCGACCTGGCATAGGCGCTTTCAATTGTTTCAACTTACGCACTTTCGGTTTGTCCATTCCCAATTGAGCGATCAACGCATCTAAAGGCCCTGATTTATGAACCTGAAATACACGGTGGTTCAATTTCAACGTCAACAAACCTTCTTCCTGACGATTCTCCATGACCTCGCCACGGAATTTTTTCCCTTTGTAGGTTAAGGTAAAGAAACGATGATCCTCCCAACGCAGATTTACGCCGTCGTTGTTTGTTTCAAATACTTGCCCATCTACTTTCCAGTTGGCTTTTTCCATTCGTGTACGGTTTGAAACAAAATTAAAAACATTTCAACCATTGAGCCCAATTTTTGAGACATTTTGAGGACAATTCCTTCTTTTGTATTGGTATATTTACCCGCGTGAACGCAAAATGATTTTTCAAGAACAACATCCATGAAGAAAAGATATTTAATCCTAGCTATCCTAGCCGCTTCTTGCCGCCCTATCGACACCTCTAAAGACGAACCAATCGACGTTTCAACACACGATGATGTGGTGATGGAACAAGACATCGATGTTACAGAGGAGGAACCCAAAGTTTATCGTGCAACTGAAACCGTATACACGGATTTGATCAATACCAAATTGGAAGTTTCATTCGACTGGAATAAGTCTTGGTTGATGGGTAAAGAAACGCTTACTGCGAAGCCACATTTCTACGCAACAGATAGTTTGGTTTTGGACGCGAAAGGTATGGAAATTAAATCCGTTACCATGAACGGGGCAGCTCGTCCGTTCACCTATTCAGAGGATGTGCTTACCATTAAACTGGATAAAACATATACTCGTAAAGACACATACACCGTGGTGATCGAATACATCGCGAAACCGGATGAACGCACAACCGGTGGTTCAGCTGCCATCTTGAGCGATAAGGGCTTATACTTCATCAATCCGAAGAACGAGGAGAAAAATAAAATGCCGCAGATCTGGACGCAAGGCGAAACTGAGGCTAGTTCAGTTTGGTTCCCAACTATTGATGCTCCGAATGTAAAAACAAAGCAGGAGATCTACATTACGGTAGACAATAAATACGCCACCCTTTCGAATGGTAAATTGGTGAGTTCTACTAAAAATGCCAATGGCACGCGCACGGATTATTGGAAACAAGAATTACCGCATGCGCCTTACCTATTCATGATGGGTGTGGGTGAGTTCAAAATTGTAAAAGACAGTTACAAACGTCCGGATGGAACCATGATGGATGTTAACTACTACGTAGAACCTGAATGGGAACCTTACGCTAAAGCGATCTTTGGGGAAACACCGAAAATGATCGGATACTTTTCGAAATTATTGGGTGTTGAATATCCATGGGATAAGTACCACCAGATCGTTGTTCGCGATTATGTTTCTGGAGCTATGGAAAATACAGGTGCCGTAGTTTTCGGAGATTATGTCTACAAAAACGATCGCGAGTTATTGGATGCCAACGATCAATCAACGATCGCGCATGAATTGTTCCACCATTGGTTTGGTGATCTGGTTACTTGCGAATCTTGGTCGAACCTTTCTCTAAATGAATCTTTTGCCAACTATTCTCAATACTTGTGGGATGAATATCGCTATGGTTTAGATGAAGCGGAATACCAAGCAATCGGTGAGGCAGATGGTTATTATGCTTCTGCACAACAACAAGGATATCACGACCTGATCTGGTTCGACTATCCGGATAAAGAGGCAATGTTTGACGGCCATTCTTACAACAAAGGAGGTCGTATACTTCACATGTTGCGCAGTTATATTGGTGATGAAGCTTTCTTTACGGCATTGCAATCTTATTTGAAAACAAACGCCTACAAACCTGCTGAATTCCACCAATTGCGCATTGCGTTTGAAGAAGTTTGTGGAGAGGATCTGAATTGGTTCTTTGATCAGTGGTATTTGGACTCAGGACATCCAAGCTTAACGGTATCGTATGATTATGTGAGCGAAGAAAACACC
Source organism: uncultured Fluviicola sp. (assembly GCA_964383785.1). Lineage (GTDB taxonomy): Bacteria > Bacteroidota > Bacteroidia > Flavobacteriales_D > Crocinitomicaceae > Fluviicola. The sequence continues at coordinate 13,529 of CAYLJB010000062.1, read as the reverse complement.
GTTTATTTGAATGTAGATCAAACTCAAACTGATTTCCGCCTATTCAAGTTGCCTGTTGATGTTACAGTGATTGATGACCGAGGAGCAACAACTCAACGCGTATGGGTAAATGAGCGTAGTAATCGCATTGCTTTGCAAGTAAAAGGAACATTGAAAAATGTAGTGTTCGACAGTAAAGCACAATTATTAGCAAAAATCTCTGAGACTAAACCAGAGGCATGGTATATCGACCAGTATTACAATGGACCAAAACACTACATCCAACGTAAACAAGCTTTGCAATTTGGATTAAAATCAAAAACTCCAGAAAGCGAAAAGTTGGTTTTGGATGCCTTGAACGATCCATTCTGGGATATTCGTACAACTGCGGTAGAGCGCGTTGGAAGATTGACAGCGGATAACAAGACTAAGGCCATTGAGCAATTAAAGAAAATGGTTACAACCGATTCTGTTTCTTCCGTTCGTGCTAGCATTGTGAATGTTTTATCTACTTTATTGAGTGCTGCTGAAGTAACTCCAATTTTGGAGGAACGCATTCAGAATGACCGTTCTTACAGCGTGGTGTCGAATGCTTTGAACAATTTGGCAAAGATCAATCCAGACAAGGCCATGGCCGCTGCGAAAAAATTAGAGGGAGAAAAATCCTCGCGCATGTTGGGCAGTATTGCCGCTTTATATGCAAAAACTGGTAAACCGGAGTCGTACGGATTCTATGTGACTGCGCTACAATCTGGATATATCCAAGGTTTTGATAAGATCGGTGCGTTGAATGCATTTACGTTCTACTTGTCGAAACAAGAAGTATCCATGCAACAACAAGCACTTGAAATTTACAAGCAAGAATTTGCCTCTGGTGGCATGTACGTGAAAATGTTTGCTCCTCAATACGTGACTTATTTGAAGAATTCGTTGGGAGATCGCATTAGTAAATTACAGGACGAAGAAAACAAAGCGAAAGAAGCCGGGAATACAAACGCGGCGGATATAGCTCGCGGGAAACGGGTAGAAGCAGAAGCCTTGCAATTGGAATACGAAAAATTACTGAACAGTTTGAATGAATAAGATAAGGCCTCGGAAACGGGGCCTTTTTTTGAATGGGTGTTTTTGGTCGGTTCGGCAAAAATCGATTTCAACGAGGTAAAAAGGCAATTTTACCTCGTTTTAAAACCATTGTTCGGTCGGCGACCCGATTTATTCGACTGATTTTGTGCACGTTGAGGAGAATTCGTTTTTTGAATCCAAATATTTGACGAGGTAAAATTGCCTTTTTACCTCGAAATTTTTTAGAAAAACGCCTTTACCTCCATTCCTCCCGCGTGGATTGCCGGGGTAGTAGGACTTTTACGTCCGTTGTACTGGATTGAAAGCTGTAAGTTCTTTGATAGTGTACGCTGATATCCGAACGTCCAAACAAGGTTATCACCTGGTTTCAATGCTTCTAGCAATTCAAAGCCTAAAGGAGAGTTCGCATTTCCATCAAACTGAATGCGAATGAAATTTACTTGACCTTGTAAACTTCCTTTTGTCGCCTGATTGAATTTTGCCACGAACCCAAAATCGGTAATTCTTGCGTATTCCGTTCCAAACTCCGGCGCGTTCTGCTTGTAAGAGAATCGGTTTTCTAGAGAGACGCGCAAGGAGGTGTTTGGTTGATACACCAAAGCATTCTTATTGATCCAATAGGTTAAAGCATAATTCCTGCCTGTGGTGTAATCCACGAAGGACGTTTTTGTGCCACGCTCGAAATTGGATTGAATCGTCCACTGTTTGCGGATATTAATCCGCGCATTAACATCGTGCGATTCGTTGAACCTCCCATCAAATCCTGTTGCTAACTGTACTTTTGAAACAACCCGCTGGTAGCTATACTCGGCTCCAAAAACGGTATTGGTACGGTTGAAGAACAAGGTATGCTTTTGATTACTGCTCGTGCTTATCAAGGTGCTATCTTCTACCCTAGAAGCAAAGGGATTATATGCGGTCAACCCTTCCAATTCAGTAGTTTTACGTTGAATACGAAAACGGGATTGCGTTGAAAAACGTGCCAATACTCCTTTCCAGCCTTTCGCGCTCCCCCAAATACGTTCCGGACGTAGGTTCAAAGTTTGATTGTATTCATTAGAATAGGTCTTGGTGTATGCACTCGAAGGTGTGAAAACACGGATATAACTAGCCTGATCCGCATAAGCGGCAATTTCAAATTCATTCAGATCCTTTACCCCGTCACCGTTGTAATCAATCCAGGTATACACTCCTTGACCGTCATTTACCTTGATGTAAATAAACTCTCGTTTTTGTTCCAAGCCGGCTCCTGCTTCGTAAAAGGTTGTCAAGTTTACAGCGTTCTTCCAGAACCGAATCTCGTGGTCGATCCTACCATTTGTGGTATTCTCCGGTTTTTGTGGTAATAAAACCGAATCCTTTACATCTAATTCACGGTAATTAGCAACAACCAATAAACGCTGATTTTTCCAACTTTTCTGCAACCATTCTAAGCTCCAGGTGCGCGCTTTTGCAACTTTTACCCACATATTGGTATCCGTTTTTCCATCAAATCGCTCGCGGTAGCTTACCTTGAATTCTCCCTTTGATGTATCACCAATTGCCATGTATCCAGCTATGTCGAAGAATGAATAAGATCGATTCGAAAATTGACCATTCTTTAGGGAAAACTGATTCCATTCTTGATCATCTTTCACGCCAACGCGCAACTTCTTCCATTGCTTGGAGACATCAAATTTGTGACGGACAAAAGTATTTCCTTGTGCTGCATCCGAAGATGTTAGTGCACTGGCGTCTCCCAGGATCATCCATCCATTTGCCTTGAAGTTACTTTGCAATAAGGCGCGGTATCCATCAAAATCAGCTCCGATCTTATACTGCTGACCACTCAAAGTCCATCCACCGAATTGCGCATGTCGAATCCCGGTGCTGAATTGAGTCAAGATCTGATTGCCCGAATATCCTTGTCCACGTGTATTCCAATCGCGATCGTATTCCACAGCCCGGTATTGTTCGATGGGCTTGAAGTGCGGATCTAAAACTTCCACTTCCGCTGCGTTGCGCCACAACCATTTACGGATGCTGTCTTTTCCAAGCTTGCGCTCTTGATCCAACTTCAAGTGTAAGGCATGTCCAAAATCATCGCTACGGTCAAGAGTAGAAAACGTGTTCAGATCCAATTTACTCCGAGCAAGCTCTACTTCCATTTTGATCCGATCTGTAAAACGATAGCGCGCACCTAAACTGAAAAGCTGTTGTTGCTTAGGCGTAATGAGTATATTGACTGGAGCGTAGTCACCCTGCGAGATTCCTGCCACTGGCGCTACCCATTTGTACACTCTACCCAGCGCATTGAATTGCTGAAAAACGTAATCGCCTTTTCCCGGTCCCACATAGGTGAAATTCACTTTGTAGACCGCTAAATTGGGAACTACACTCGCTACAAGTACCGAATCATATCCCAAACTATCTATCATGCGGTACATAACCAAGTTCTCTGAAAATCCGGTAGAATCGATAACGACCGATCGCGCTAATTCCAATTGATCTCCAACTTGACTGAGCAATAGTTTTTGAGCATCCGTTAAGTTTTGTTGCAAGGGCTGATTTTTCGCATCTTGTTCTGAATACGCATTCACCCACCAATCCAATTTTTTGGAAGTACCTTCGGTTGCAAATTGAAATAAGGAACGTGCATAATTTTGATCGGAATACTGAAATTCAACGACAATACGAACGTCCTTGGTGATGAGATTTCGTGCAGTAAAGGTCAATTCTGATGTGTTGTAGTCGATCGTGTAATCGTATTCCTGACCACGAGTTAGCAGTTTCCCATCGATGTAAACACGTTCGGTTCCGGATAGAATGATGATGAACGGTTCATTCTCATTTCCGCGCAAGCGATAGGGTCCCTGATTTCCCTCTACACCTTGAATGATCTGTCTATTGAACTTTCCTTTGGATAAGGCGCCACTTACTTGACTTCGAATATGTCCTTGTTTATCTTTCTTCCAGTAATACTCTCCTGTTAGACCCTGTCCGCGTTTTTTATACGTTAAAAAATATCCTTCCGGTTTTGAGATCCAGAAATCACCCAAAGTCAACTTGAACTGGTCATTGAACAGCTGAATGAAAACTTGATCGAATTCTTGCAATTTATTCGTATTCCCCTCGGGCTGTATGGGCAAATTATCGTCCGTGACTGATGCCAGTACCTGCAAATTAGGCGCAACATAACCGGAAAGTTCCAAGTTCAGTGAGGAATTTACACTTAGATCCTGTCGGTTGCCGAAGGCCACACCTCTCGAGATCGATCCAGACTTCTTTAGCCCACTGGCACCCATCAACTCAAAAGGATCACTAGTTGGTTGGATCATGAAATCTTCTCGTTCGCCCTTGTTGATCGTATAGATGGCTGAAGTGTCACGCAGGTAATAATATCTTCCAAAATTTCCTCCGAGAACACGATAATGCGCAACAATGCTATCACATGCGTTCTGAAGGATCACACGCGAACTTGCGAAATCTACTTGAAATTGTTCGCTTGATAAGAGGCGGTTGCCACAATACAACTCAAGTGTTCCCGGAAAGATACTCAAACTATCCAGTATGAGCGTATCGTTAGGCTGCGCAAAAACTTTAAAGCGTGTGGTGGCTTGTTGGGCATGTAGAGTTATCCCCAAGAGCAATCCAAACAAACTGATCAAGTATTTGTGCATCACGCTAAAGTACTAACGTTTATGCGAAGTTGAAAGTATACATGAATACATAAAAAAATCCCCCTTTTGCAAGAGGGATTTTATGTGTATCGATAATTAAAACGGCACAATTATTAACGACTACACCTATTTCTATAGATCCAACGTCTATCCTGAACACATTTAGGCAAGCTGAATTTAGTTCAGAATAGATTCAACAATCTATCCTGAACACATTTCGCATCCGTCTGGATCATCCAATGAGCATGCGATGGCAGCTTGTTGTTCTTCGATCGTAGCTTGAGATGGTTCAGCCGTAACCGATTTGTCCAACGTAAACTTGATCGCGTCTGTAGCTGCTTTTGTACGCAAGTAGTACATACCAGTCTTCAAACCTTTCTTCCAACCGTAGAAGTGCATTGAAGTCAATTTACCGAAGTTTGCATTCTCCATGAAAATGTTCAATGACTGTGATTGACAGATGTAAGCTCCACGATCTGCTGCTTGTTCGATGATCGCTTTTTGAGAGATCTCCCAAGCAGTTTTGTAAAGGTCTTTGATGTATTGTGGGATCTCAGTGATGTTTTGAACTGAACCATTCGATGCCATCAACTTTTGACGCATTTCTTTCGTCCATAAACCTTCTTTTACCAAATCTTTCAACAAGTGCTTATTCACGATGATGAACTCACCAGACAATACGCGACGTGTATAGATATTTGATGTATACGGCTCAAAACACTCATTATTTCCGAGGATCTGCGCAGTAGAAGCTGTTGGCATTGGAGCAAGCAATAATGAGTTGCGTACACCATGTTGTTTCACTTCTTCTTTCAACAAATCCCACTCCCAGCGATTAGTTGGAGTTACACCCCACATATCGTATTGGAAGATTCCTTGAGATACCGGAGAACCTTCGAACGTTTCGTATGGTCCTTCTACTTTAGCCAAATCTTTCGACGCAGTCATTGCAGCGTAATAGATCGTTTCAAAGATCTCGCGGTTCAATGCGCGTGCTTCTTCTGATTCAAATGGGAAACGCATCATGATGAATGCATCTGCCAAACCTTGAACTCCCAATCCGATTGGTCGGTGACGCATATTTGATTTGCGCGCTTCCTCTACCGGATAGTAGTTCCCGTCAATGATACGGTTCAAGTTAATCGTTGCTTGGTAAGTTACTTCGAACAATTTATCATGATCGAAAGTACCTTCCTCGGTTACGAATTTAGGCAAAGCCAATGAAGCCAAGTTACAAACTGCTACTTCATCTGGAGCAGTGTACTCCATGATCTCTGTACACAAGTTTGAAGACTTGATCGTACCCAAGTTCTTTTGGTTCGATTTGTTGTTCGCAGCATCCTTGTACAACATGTAAGGAGTACCTGTCTCGATCTGAGACTCTAGGATCTTGAACCACAAGTCTTGTGCTTTAACAGTCTTTCGACCTTTTCCTTCACGCTCGTACGCTGTGTACAAAGCTTCGAACTCAGCACTGTGTGTTTCTGATAAACCTGGACACTCATGCGGACACATCAAAGTCCAGTCTCCGTTATCTTCTACACGCTGCATGAACAAATCCGGAATCCACAAAGCGTAGAACAAGTCACGTGCACGTTGCTCTTCTTTCCCAAAGTTCTTCTTCAAATCCAAGAAGTCGAATACATCAGCATGCCATGGCTCCATGTAGATAGCGAAAGATCCCTTGCGTTTTCCTCCACCTTGATCGTGAATAGCCAACCCAATTCCACCAGCCGACTGAGAAATCTGAGCGCAAGATTTCAAGGTGTCGTAAATTCCACTGATACTATCTTCTTTCATTGTTAACAAGAAACAAGAAGACATTTGTGGTTTTGGTGTTCCTGCATTGAACAAAGTTGGAGTTGCGTGTGTAAACCATCCTTCCGACATCAAATTGTAGGTTTTGATAGCTTGCTCCAAATCATTCTTGTGAATACCCACTGCCACACGCATCAACATTTGTTGTGGACGCTCAGCGATTTCGCCGTTAATGCGCAACAAGTAGCTACGTGTGAGGGTTTTGAATCCGAAGTAATCGTAACGGAAATCACGATCATAAATGATGCTTGAATCCAACACCTCTTTGTTGTTTTGAATCACTTCATACACATCATCTGCGATCAATGAAGCACGTTCACCTGTCTTTGGATCAACATACTTGTAAAGTTCTTCCATCACTTCAGAGAACGATTTCTTCGTCTCCTTATGCAAGTTAGAAACCGCAATACGCGATGCCAACAAAGCATAATCTGGGTGATCAATTGTTTTTGCTGCTGCAACTTCAGCTGCTAGGTTATCTAGGTCGGTAGTCGAAACCCCGTCATAAATCCCTTCAATGACCTTCATTGCCACCGCCTCCGGTGAAACCAATGGATCAAGGCCATAGCACATCTTGATGATGCGCGCGGTGATCTTGTCGAATTTCACCGCTTCTTTTCTTCCGTCTCTTTTAATAACGTACATAGTGCGCTCTCCTGTTTTGGGTTGTTACTGGTATATCTTAAGTTTATTCAATTAGAAATCTTCGTCCAAACTGAACGTTTGATTTTCTTTTCCTGCCATTACGCCGGCTTTTTGGTATTCAGCCACACGTTTTTCAAAGAAGTTCGTTTTACCTTGGATCGAGATCATATCCATAAAGTCGAATGGATTAGTTGCGTTGAACACCTTCTCATTTCCAAGTTCTACCAACAAACGGTCGGCAACGAACTCAATATATTGCTGCATTAATTCAGCATTCATACCAATTAACTTCACAGGAAGTGCATCGGTTACAAATTCTTTTTCAATTTCTACTGCATCCAAAATGATCTGACGCACTTGCTCTTTCGGTAATTTATTCACCAAATGGCGCGTGTACAACAAACATGCGAAATCACAGTGCAAACCTTCGTCACGCGAGATCAACTCATTGGAGAATGAAAGTCCTGGCATCAAACCACGCTTCTTCAACCAGAAGATCGAACAGAAAGACCCTGAGAAAAAGATGCCTTCAACTGCCGCAAATGCTACAAGGCGTTCTGCAAATGAACCGTTGTCGATCCAACGCAATGCCCACTCTGCTTTTTTACGAACGCAGTCGATGGTCTCCAAAGCATTGAACAAACGATTCTTTTCTGTCGTATCCTTGATATATGTATCGATCAATAAAGAGTAGGTCTCAGAGTGGATGTTCTCAATGGCAACTTGGAAACCGTAAAAGAACTTCGCTTCTGTGTATTGAACCTCAGCCAAGAAATGCTCTGCTAAGTTTTCGTTAACAATTCCATCAGACGCAGCAAAGAATGCCAAAACATGCTTGATGAAATGACGCTCATCTTCATTCAACTTTGTGTCCCAATCGATTAAGTCTGGTGATAAATCGATTTCTTCCGCCGTCCAAAAACTAGCTTCTGCCTTCTTGTAGAAAGACCAGATGTCTTCGTGTTGGATCGGGAACAAAACAAAGCGATTTCTGTTCTCCGCCAAAATTGGTTCTACTTGTGCCATTTTAATTCCTTTAGTTATATCAATATTTGTTAGCCTAAGGAAAATTTCTTTTCCAAAGCCATCAGAATCTTTCTAAAATTCATTCTTTCCTCAATAACGGTAAGTAGTGCATCCGAGAGTGAATCATTTTCCCGTTCGAGGCATACAAAAATTGTCAAAATTCTGTCCTCCTGCAATTAAAGAAATTCACAATCCTTTCAGGTTTTCAACACTGGAAATCGGAAACCCTTTGTGGTGAACACTTAGCGAGTTTTTCAACATCACTTTTAAAGATATTCACAGGTTAAACCAATTCATTTGTCGATAAAAAACCTCCGTTTGTCCATCTCCTTGTCACAGAACGATTTCACTCAATTTTCTCAGAAAGTTACCTATTTTTTTGGCTTGTTTTTTTGCTTTTTTTTTCTGACTATTAACAGCTGATTGTGAATAGCATGAAAAGACCCGAAAAATCACTATTTCAAGGAAGTACTCTCCTGAATTTTAACAAATTAAGCAAGGATCTGCTACATGTATTGTACCCGCATCACTGCCTGATCTGTGAAATGGAAATACCGCAAACAAAACATTCTGTTTGTCCACTCTGTGAACACGATCTCCACTACACCCATTTTGAAACTTTTCAAGACCCAAGTCCGCTTGATAAATTGTTCTGGGGAAGGATCCATCTCGAGAAATCCTATGCCTTGCTTTTCTTTAGCGAGTCCAATGCAACACGAACTATACTGCATCAACTTAAATACAAAGACCGTAGCGACTTGGCCATTTATTTCGGCAAGCAAATCGGACTACGCATCAAAGACGATCCCGATTTTGCCAAAATTGATGCTTTAGTGCCTGTACCTCTTCATCCCAAAAAGGAATTCCTCAGAGGATACAACCAAGCCGAAGAATTGGCCAAGGGCATGCAAGAAATCATGCAAGTGCCCATCGATATGCAGTTGATCAATCGCTCTATTTTTACGGAAAGTCAAACCAAAAAGGACCGGATGAGTCGTTGGGAAAACATGCAAGAAAAATTCCGGAGTAAACAAACCCAACAAAATTACCAACACATTGCGATCATTGATGATGTGATCACAACCGGATCAACCATCGAAACGTGCTACCGAACTATTCGAGACGTGCTTCCGGACGTGAAGATCTCTGTCATCACCCTAGCTTTTGCACATTAAAAACCCCGACCTGAGCCGGGGTCAAAGGGGCATTTCATTATTATGTTACACCAACACCCCTAAACTTTTATCAATTCCGGCGCAAAAATAAAGGTCTATAGCATCGCTTAAACGAAACACGTATTTATTCGCATATTTTCGCTCGCTGGTGAAATTTCCCACGAATCATAGTAAAATCGAACGTTCTGTGGGATCATTACTTACTTTTGCGTAAAAATCACAGGTATGCGCGTACTCATTGTCGGAGCAGGATTGGCAGGAAGCAGTTTGACCCAACATTTACTCGATAAAGGTGTTGAGGTAACACTTCTCGACAAAGGAAAAAACGTTTCTTCAGCAGTTGCGGGTGGAATCTTGAATCCCCTGGTTTTTCGAAGAATGACATTGAGCTGGCGGATTCACGAACTCTTGCCTTTTGCGTACGAATTCTATCGACAACAAGAAGAACGCATTGGTGGAAAATTCCTTCATCTGGTACCCATTCGTCGTTTCTTTGCCAGCGAACAAGAACGCGACTTTTGGCTCAAAAAGCAGGACGATCCAAATTACGCACCATTCATGCAGCATCAATCGGAAACAGATGCGAACTTCCCTGATGAAAATAACACTTTCGGTACAGGAGTCGTTTTGCAAAGCGGCTACGTAGAAGCAGCAAAATATGTTGAACTTACTCAAACCTATTATAAAAACGCTGGAATCCTGAAAAAAGAAAGCATGGATTACACTCAATTGGATCCACAACAAGCCAGCTACAAAGGTGTTAATTATGACTACATTGTTTTCGCTGAAGGAAAGGATGGGAAATACAATCCCTGGTTTGGAGAGCTGCCTTTGCAACAAACCAAAGGTGAAGTGTTAACGGTTAAAATCCCTGAACTTTCCCAAGCAGAATCCCGCAATCGCAAGTGCTTTATGATGCCAATTGGAGATGGATCTTTTCGTGTTGGTTCAACTTACGGATGGAACACAGACAACACTACAATTACGGAAGAAGGGAAACAGACGATCTTGGAAAACATGCGTACAGTCAATCACTTACCATTTGAACTTGTGGACCACGTTGCCGGAGTTCGACCAACGGTGATCGATCGTAGACCCTTGTTGGGTAAACATCTAGATTTTCCGCGCTTAGTGATCGCAAACGGCCTGGGAACAAAAGGTTATATCCTTGCTCCACTGATCATGAAAGAGCTGGCAGATCATCTGGTTGAGCAAACCGAATTGCATCCTGAAACCAAGATTAGTCGTTTTGACAAAAACTAACATTTCAAGCGATGCAAAGGCTTGGAAAAAGATTAATTTTGCAGAAACAATTTAAATAATAAACATATGTACCCACCAGAACTCGTACAACCAATGAAGGAAGACCTTACAAGTGTGGGCTTTCAACAATTACTTACAGCAGCAGAAGTTGACAATACGATTCCTAACAGCAAAGGTGTTGCCTTGGTTGTCGTGAATTCCGTATGTGGTTGTGCTGCAGGAAATTTGCGTCCTGGCGTGAAACTATCGTTGAACTACGATAAGAAACCAGACCATTTATTAACTGTGTTCGCAGGAGTTGACACGGAAGCTACGCAACAAGCGCGTAATTACTTCTTACCGTTCCCTCCATCTTCACCATCAGTTGCCGTATTCAAAGATGGTAAATTGGTGCACTTTCTAGAGCGTCACAATATTGAAGGGGTAAGTGCAGCGTTGATCGCGGAAAATTTACAAGCAGCTTACGACGAATTCTGTTAAAAAAGACTTTATAATGTCAGACTGAAGACCAAAGACAAAACTGTCTCTGGTCTTTTGTCTTTAATCCAAAAGCGAAGCGAAACCAAGATGATAATAGACACCCACACACATCTCTATTCCGAGCAATTTAACGAGGACCGCTCTGCGATGATCAAGCGCGCTATCGCTGCAGGTGTGGAACGCATGTACATGCCGAACATCGATCTGGAATCTATTGAAGGAATGCACGCATTGGAGCAGGAATTCCCGGAAAACTGTTTCGCAATGATGGGTTTACACCCCTGTTCGGTAGATGAAAACTGGGAATCCGTACTAGAAACAATTAAAAATCACGCGTTCGCACGCAAATACGCCGCCATAGGTGAAATCGGCATTGATCTGTACTGGGACAAGACCCATGTGGTTGCTCAAAAAGAAGCCTTTCGTCAGCAAATACGTTGGGCAAAAGAACTCCAAATCCCGATCGTGATCCATGCCCGCGATTCTTTTCCTGAGATCTACGAAGTATTAGATCAAGAAAACGACTCGCAGCTCCGAGGAATTTTTCATTGTTTTACCGGAAATCGTGCAGACGTTGAAAAGATTTTGGGTTATGGTGGATTTTACTTCGGAATTGGTGGTGTGGTAACTTACAAGAAATCCGAACTTCCGGAAGTACTACCTCATATACCGCTAGATCGCTTGTTGTTGGAAACCGACGCGCCTTATTTACCTCCGGTTCCGTACCGTGGTAAACGCAACGAAAGTGCATACATCATCCATACAGCAGAAAAAATTGCTGAGTTCCTCGGTGTTACCCTGCGTGAGATCGAACAGTTGACTACTGCAAATGCCTTGCGCCTTTTCGGAGAATAAGATCCTTCCAAACTACTTTTTCGCTCCCCTATTCAGAAGTCCGAATCTGTTTATCTTTGTCAAAACTTCGGTATGCAACAAGCGCGCGTAAAATTGATCTACACCGGTGGAACGATCGGCATGGTGAAAGACCCTGTCACCGGTTCCCTGACAGCTTTCGACTTTGGTGACGTGTACAAGCACATCCCTGAATTGGCGCGTTTGCAAGTAGAATTGACCACGCATGCTTTTCCAAAACCGATCGATTCTTCGGAGATGCATCCGGGCTGGTGGAAAGCGATCGCCGAATTGATCTATAACGATTACCATCATTATGACGGCTTTGTGATCCTGCATGGATCCGACACCATGGCCTTTACTGCATCTGCTCTCAGTTTCATGCTGCAAGGTTTGGAAAAACCCGTGATTCTTACCGGGTCGCAACTTCCAATTGGAACGATCCGAACAGATGGAAAGGAAAACCTCATCACCGCTATCGAAGTTGCCGCGGCAAAAAAAGAGGACGGTACTCCAATGATTCAGGAAGTAGCCATTTATTTCGAGTATTCGCTGTATCGCGGAAATCGGACTTCCAAGGTGTCTGCATCTAGTTTCGAAGCATTTCGTTCACCGAATTTGCGCCCACTCGCCGTGGCTGGTGTGCATATTGATTATACAGCAAATACGCTAGCAGGCAAAGGTCCTTTACAATTGTTTACCGATTTCGATGCTTCCGTGGCACTCATTAAATTGTTCCCGGGTTTGAATTGGGAGTTGTATAGCTCACTATTTGATGTGAATCGGGTAAAAGCAGTCGTGTTAGAAACATACGGTTCCGGAAATGCACCGTCAGACGAAAAATTCCACGATTTGCTTTTGACCTATCTGGAGTCAGGAGGAACTGTACTGAATATCACCCAATGTTCAACCGGTCGTGTAGAACAAGGAAAGTATGAAACGAGTTCATTCTTCGAAAAACATGGAGTGATCAGTGGCCATGATATGACTACCGAAACTGCTGTTACCAAATTGATGTTTGCCTTAGGTAAGTTTTCCGGAGACAAAAAAGCCGTTCGCAACTGTATGCAAACGGCTCTGTGTGGTGAAATGTCTGTATAAACTAGATCGTGATGCGCAACCCAAAGTGTTGCGTTACTCCCGGACTTACTACGGAAACTGAAGACATGGTTTGAAAGGACAAACTTGGTCTAAGCTCATAAACCAAATGTACCTGCTGCCAAAGCGGACGTTTCTTTCCAATACGAAAATCGATTCCTAGCGGCAAATAAACAGTACTTGAAAAACCGGTACTCATTCGGTAATTGCGCTGCTCCAATTCAACGTTCATTTCATAGGTCATCCCTGTTTCACTGAATGTTTCCATTCGTGCTAGTTGCAGCTCCTGATTGAAAAGAATTCCGGCTTGCAATCCGATTCCTCCATAAAAAGACCAACGACGTGTTAAGTCTGTTTGTAACATATATGCCCCATCTAAAGCCAACACATCTGCGCCCCAATAAGCACTAACTGATCGCATGCGAACGGTATCTACATAATACTGCTGTCC
>CAYLJB010000061.1:0-17564 GCA_964383785.1 uncultured Fluviicola sp. | reverse complement strand
AGATTGTTGTGCTAGTACTGCTGGTAATACTCACCGATGTAGCAACAGAAGCGTTCACCGTCATGGTGATACTATTACTGTTCGCTGTCGCTGAAGTCACACACCCGATGGAAGAAGTTAGTGTACAAGTCACAGCATCACCATTATTCAAGGTTACTGATGAGAAAGTGGCACTATTTGTTCCCACCGGCGAACCGTTCACGAACCATTGGTATACCGGAGAACCACCGCCATTGGATGGTGTTGCTGTAAACGTTACAGAAGTTCCTGCACAAATTGTAGTTGCAGATGACGCAATGGACACAGAAGGGGTCACCGGAGTGGTCACCGTCATTGTGATACCATTACTGTTAGCTGTTGTACCGCTCACACAAACTGCATTACTGGTCATCGTGCAGGTCACAATAGTTCCGTTAGTAAGAATGTTATTACTGTAAGTGGCACTGTTCGACCCCGCCGGAGAACCATTGACAAACCATTGGTAGGAAGGCGATGAGCCACCATTCGTTGGCGTTGCTGTAAATGTAACATTGGTTCCACCACATATACTGCTTCCCTGATTGGATGAAATGGATACTGTAGGCGTTACAATGCTGTTCACAGTCATAGTGATAGCATTGCTAGTAGCAGTTGCAGGAATTGGACAGCTGAGACTGCTCGACATCTGACATGTAACCACACTTCCATTGGTAAGCGAACTTGTTGTGTAAGTTGCGCTGTTTGTTCCAACTGGTGAACCGTTCACGAACCACTGATAAGTTGGTGTACCACCATTTGTAGGAGTTGCAGTGAAAGTCACAGATGTTCCAGCACAGATAGTAGTGCTCGTGCTGCTCGAAATAGTCACAGATGTCGCAACTGTAGGATTCACTGTCATGTTGATACTGTTACTATTGACAGTAGATGTTGTCACACATGCAATGGAAGAAATTAGTGTGCAGGTTACCACGTCACCATTACTGATTCCGTTGGAAGAATATGTTGCACTATTTGTTCCAACGGGTATGCTGTTAACAAACCATTGATAGTCTGGTGAAGGGCCGCCGTTCGCAGGTGTGGCCGTAAATGTCACCAGAGTACTTCCACAGATAGTTGTTGCAGACGCAGCAATAGAAACTGCAGGAGTTACTGGTGTTGTAATGGTGATTGTAATGGTATTGCTGTTCGCAGTTGATGCAGTCACACAATTTAAAGAGCTAGTCATGGAGCAAGTTACCACATCACCATTGTTAAAGGAAGAATAGCTAAAGCTTGCGCTGTTCGTCCCAACCGGTGATCCGTTGATATACCATTGAAACATTGGCGTTCCCCCATTATTTGAATTTGCGGTGAATGAAACGGTTCCACCATTACAAATTACAGCAGAAGTAGAAGAAATCGATACCGATGGCGTAACTGGTGGGTTAACATTCATCGTTATAATATTACTATTCGCGACAGAAGGTGTTGCACAAGTTAAATTACTTGACATGGCGCACATAACCGTGCTCCCATTACTTAAAGAAGCTGTGGAATAGGTGGAGCTATTTGAACCAACAGGCAAACCGTTGACATACCACTGATAGGAAGGTATACCACCATTTACCCCATTCGCAGTATAAGTAACAGTTTCACCAGAACAAATAGTTGAGCCTTCGCTACTTGTAATGGAGACACTTGTTGCAATCACCGGATTCACAAAAATATTGATGCTGTTACTTGTAGCAATTGAGGTAGATACACAGCCCAAAGAAGAAGTTAACTGACAAGTTACCACATCGCCATTATTCAAAGCGGAGGAAGAATATGTAGTACTATTCGTCCCAACGTTCACTCCATTCACTTTCCACTGATAAACAGGAGATCCACCACCATAATTCGCGGAAGCTGTAAATGTCACAGTACTTCCTGTACAGGTAGATGGTGTTGAAGTGAAAATTGAAATATCTGGTGTAACTACCGTTGATACCGTCATGGTAATACCCGGACTTGTAATGCTTGAAGGAATCGCACACACAGAATTACTCGTAAATGCACAACTTACTATATCACCATTTAGCAGAGTAGTTGAAGTGAATGTCGGGCTATTTGTTCCAACATTAATTCCATTGACCATCCACTGATATGTAGGTGATCCGCCACCATTCGTAGTTGTGGCTGTAAATGTTACAGAAGTTCCCGAGCAAATATTCGTGGAGGGTGAAGCATTGACACTTAATGTAGGTGTGACAGTTGGAGTGAGTGAAATAACAATACTGTTACTAGTCGCTGAAGTTGGACTTGCACAACCGGATGTACTTGTCAATTCGCAGGTTACTACATCGCCATTTGAAAGCGTTGAACTACTATATAGAGGTGAACTGGTGCCCACTGGATTTCCATTCACTTTCCAGAGATAAACCGGCGTTACTCCACCATTTACTACCGTAGCTGCAAATTGTACTGTTGTTCCCTGACAAGCGCCGTTTCCGGTAACTGCAATTGATATTGTTGGCGCAGTTGGCGTGTTACATTCAATAAAAATTGTCTGTTTGAAAACTGAACTCCATGTGCCGTCAAAACCCTTAACGCGAGAAGAGAAAGAATGCGCTCCTAGCGCAAGTGTAGAAACATCAATATTGGTTTGGGAGAGTTGCTCCAATGCACTGTTGAAATTTCCATCTGAAGCCAACAGAGGTGTCCCGTTTCCTTGACCTGGATCGGTATCCCAGAAATATTCGCCCTGAGTAATACGGAAATTTCTATTTACCAAAAGTTGAGGGCCTTGTATAAAAATGGTCTGTTTGAAGGTATTACTCCAACTTCCATTCTGTCCGGTGATTCTCACACTGAAATTGTGCGCACCATTTGCCAGTGCAGATACATCGATCCCATTTCGGAACAATTCTTCCAAAACTTCGTCAAAAGTTGCGTCTAATGCAAATAGCGGTGTTCCGTTTCCTTGTCCAGGATCTGTATCCCAGAAATATTCTCCTTGTAAGACTTTAAATTGACGGGTTATAGTAACTAGCGGGCCTTCCAGATAAATAGTTTGTCTGAAAGTATTACTCCAGCTTCCGTTTTGTCCCTTAACGCGTGCACTGAAATTGTGGGCGCCAAGCGACATGGTAGAGACATCAATACCATTTTTGAAAAGTTCCTCTAAGGCCTCATCAAAGTTTCCATCCAATGCCAGTAAAGGTATACCATTGCCTTGTCCGGGATCTGTATCCCAGAAGTATTCACCTTGAGTAACTTTAAACAATCGGGTTATAGTCGTTAATGGACCCTCCAAATAAATTGTTTGTTTGAAGGTGTTACTCCAACTTCCATCAATACCTTTTATTCTCGTACTAAAATTATGTGCTCCCAATGACATGGAGCTGATGCTAATACCGCTTTGGAAAAGTTCCTCTAATGCCTCGTCGAAATTGCCATCTAGAGCTAATAAAGGAGTGCCATTTCCTTGTCCAGGATCCGTATCCCAGAAATATTCTCCCTGAACCACATTCACGTTACGTGTAATTGTCGTCAATGGGCCTTCCAAATAAATGGTCTGCTTGAAAGTATTACTCCAATTTCCATTTTGACCCATCACTCTACAACTGAAATTGTGTGCGCCAAGTGACAATGAAGATATATCAATACCATTTTTGAACAAGTCCTCCACTGCTTCATCGAAGTTTCCATCCAATGCGAGTAATGGAGTACCGTTTCCAAAACCAGGATCTGTATCCCAGAAGTATTCTCCCTGTGTTACGGATACAGTTCTGGTAATAGTAGTCAGAGGACCCTCTAGATAAATAGTTTGTTTGAATGTATTACTCCATCCAGAGTCTTGCCCCTTTATTCGCACACTAAAATTATGCGGGCCAACAGTGAGTAAACTAACACTTATTCCATTTTGGAACAACTCTTCCAAAACTTCGTCGAAAGTACCATCTAGAGCCAAAAGTGGTATTCCGTTTCCGAATCCCGGATCAGAATCCCAAAAGTATTCTCCTTGAGTAACATTAATTGTTCGGGTGATAATCGATAAAGGGCCGTTAACGTAGACTGTTTGTTTGAATACATTACTCCAAGAGCCATTTTGTCCTAAAATTCGCACATTGAAGGAATGCGGACCAACGGACAAAAGCGATACATCAATTCCATTTTGAAAAAGCTCTTCTAAAGCTTCATCAAAGTTTCCATCAGTTGCCGTAAGTGCGATTCCATTCCCTTGTCCGGGATCTGTATCCCAGAAGTATTCACCTTGAGTTACGACCTTCTGTCCCCAGGTCATAAAACCCAGAAAACAACATAGGATTAGATATGCAAGTTTTTGCATGATCGAGATTCGAGACTGAACGAAATTTATTTATCGAAACCGAGTACCTGAACGTTTACAGTCCCCCCTTGATTCACTACTCGTGGGGTGTTCATCCAGTTTGTTCTTGAACTTTCGCCATTAAAAACTAGTGGAATGAAATTAGCCATAGAGTAAGAACCACCAAAAACACCAATGTCGTTGCGCGACAAATCAAGATCTAAAAAATCATTTAACGGATTTCCTGTGTTTACGTGAGCAGTACCTGTAGAAATTGCGCCATCTGTTGTGATATTGGTCATCTGGGCACTTGAACTAATGAAATTATTCAGTGATGAACTCAATGTATAACCAAAGCCACCAAAAGGATGGTAATACATGTTGTAAGTAAACGTTGTC
Organism: uncultured Fluviicola sp.; assembly: GCA_964383785.1. GTDB lineage: Bacteria > Bacteroidota > Bacteroidia > Flavobacteriales_D > Crocinitomicaceae > Fluviicola. The sequence goes on along the minus strand of CAYLJB010000061.1, from coordinate 12,898 downwards.
AGGGATGGATTGGTTACCTTAATACCATTGGCACCTGTAGTTGACGAATTGTAATACCCGGCAAAAACACAATTCTCTACGGTAAGCGGGCCGTTATTATGTGTGTCATCGTATGCGCAAACTTGAGAAGTTGTGGCAAATGTTGAACTGCTTGTGAAGGTTGAGTTAATAATTCTGTTCATGGTAGTTCCTGATTTTAAGGAAGTGAGTGTACAGGCAGTTCCTGTGGCCTTGACATAATTATTACTAAAATAAAGATACTGTGAATTAGAGGTAAGATACAAGGAAGTACCCGTAGAAGTGTGAACTCCTAATCGATTGCCAATGATTTGGTTGACATCTTCTGTTGAAACAACATCACTGTATAAATACAAATAGCGCAAATCATTTCCGTAAATTTTTCCATATGAATATTCTACCGCTTGAGCTTTTGTTGAGCCTAAATATAGATTTATACCTCCAGTACTCATTAGGATATTACCGCTGATATCACAATAGAGAATATTAACAATTGTCCTATTTACAGGTACTGTTCCACTTCTGGAAATACTTCCGTTTGTATTTCTCATTCCAAGAAGTGTTATTTGACGATTTTCTGCCATAGTTATACTTACACCCCCTTCCATCCACCATTGGACATTATCAACTGCTGAAACAAAAGTCAATGATTTATTAATCGTAATGTTCTCAAGCCAAGGCAGACCGTCTATTCTATTGTTGATAACAATATTGTCCCCATCAACGGCTGCAGTTATTGCAGCGGTAATGGACGAATATGTTCCCACAGGTCCGTTTTGCTGAACAACACGGTCTACAGCGAAAAGGTTAACTGAACATGTGAAAAAGAATGATATAAGTAATAGTAAGTTTAGCTTTTTCATAAGGTGATCTTTGTTTAAACCCGCCTAAGATACAACAGATTATTTAGAAAATGAAAAAACTTTGTTAATCCAATTGGAGGCAGAAATTGGATTAACGGAACCTACATCAGATCAATCCAAAACTCAAGCCCACACCTAAAAGGATGGCAATGAGTTTACTCAAATTGAAACGGTGTTGTTCACTCGTTTCAAAGATAATCGTGGTACTGATGTGCAAGAACATCCCAACAACCATGGCCAAGAGCACATCGATGTAGTAAAACTCTGCGCTGAATTGAAGGAAGTATCCGGTGAACATTCCTAACGGTGTCATGATCCCGAAAAGGAACAGCAAACTCCAACTTTTTACAGATGAGATCCCACTCACACGTAACAAGGTCATCAAAGCGATGGCAACCGGTAATTGGTGCAAAATGATTCCTAATAGCAAGGAATACTCGTGATTTCCTAGTATGTGTGCATGATGATCGTGGTGTGGTTCTATTCCCATCAACGGCATTCCTTCAATGAACGAGTGAATACTGAGAGAAACGAGCATCCCGATCGGAACTTTTTGATGTCCGTGTACATGAATATGTCCGTGTTCAATTCCTCCCGAGAAAAATTCCAGAAATAATTGAACCAAGAAGCCGACAAGTATCCAGATTCCAACAGGCAACATGGCATGCATCGCTTCCTCTGAAGTGTGCACGTGCTCCACAGTGTGCTTGGTGTAAAGTTCAGGTAAGAAATGCGTGAAGGCTATTGCTAATAAAAATCCACCGCTGAATGCCAAAAGTAATTTGATCAATTTTTGGCGATTGCGTTTCTCCAGTCCAACAACCAAAAATCCGCCCAGCATCACTGGAGCCAACAATAAAAATGTATTTAGGAGTAAAGTTTGCATTTAGCGTGTACAAATGGCAATTAGACGATCAGCGGTTTCTCCTTTAAAAGGCTCGCATTGGTAATTTCCAATCCATTCTTTAATGGTTAGTCCGGCGGCCGAGAATAATTTTTCAAAATCTTTTTTTGTCAAGGCTTGAACCTTTTCGGAAAAAGCAAAGTGTTTGCCGTCTGCTTCAAAGGATATTGACTTAACAATACGACCATCTTTGACGGAACGTTGAATGTGGAATTCCACGCACTTCCCATCCGGACAGCCTTTTGTAATGGTCTCTTCGTTTTTCAATTGAGCGATGACGCGCTCTGCATGCATGAAGTCCAACACAAAAATCCCCTTCGGGTTGAGGGCATCAACTACGGATTTCAAGACGCGCGCATTGTCTTCTAAAGATTCAAAATAACCGAAACTAGTAAACAAATTGAAGATGGCATCATACGATTCCGGAAGTGGATCACGCATATCGTGACGAAAGAAACGCAGTCCGTCTTGCTCGAATTGTTTGGCGGTAGCGATGCTGTTTGCAGAAAGATCACAGCCTGTCGTGGTGTATCCAAGTTCATGAATTACACGTGAATGACGACCCGCGCCACAGCAGAGATCCAAAACTGAAGCTCCTGGTTTCAAACCAATGTGCTTGATCAAAGCATCAATGAAAGCTCGGGCTTCATCATCATTGCGATGGTCATACAACACATGATAGTATGGTGAATCAAACCACGATTCAAACCAATCTCCGCTTTCTTCTAAATGCACCATTGTTGCAAAAGTAAACAATTTTGGTTTTATAACTTTTAAATTCAAAAGATCTCCAATTATTTGTCAGAATCTACCATCCACTCATTTTTTTCTATGAATCACATACCTAGTTCGATAGGATTATTATATTTGTTCACACTGATTCGCACAGATGATTAAAAACGACATCTACGATTTATACCAAACTATGGAAAGAGAGAATATTCTTTTGTCTTTCAAGGGTGTGGTAACTTCTGATCTATTAACTTCTGTGCTTTCAATCATGGAGTCTAAAATGGACTACATGGACGAATCGCCTAAAGTGAAAAAAAAGGTTTTCAATGTTTTAGTAGAGTGCTTGCAAAATTTGTATCACCATATCGATGGAACAGAAGAAGACCGCAATTTGGAGCGTATCGAGGCGAAATCAGCGTTATTCATGATCTCAAAAAAAGACGATCATTTCATGATCCAAACGGGGAATTATATTGATCCGGAGAGTGCAGATGAATTGAAAGGTCGTTTGGATCTGATCAATAACATGGACAAAGACGAATTGAAGCGTTACTATCAGGAAACCTTGAACAATGGTTCCATGTCTGATAAAGGAACGGCCGGTTTAGGAATGATAGATATTGCTCGTAAATCTGGTAATAAACTAGAATATCAATTCTTGCCAATTAGTGATAACAGCAGATTTTTCTGCCTGAATATAAAAATAGATTAAGACACCATGGAAAATTTACATCTTGAAGGATCAGCAAAAACACCTTCGATTCATTTTGATGCCGCAGCGGGAAAATTGGAATTGAAAGGTCGTTCGATTCCGGAAAATTCAGTAGAGTTTTACAAGCCTTTGAATGAATGGATCGATACGTATGGAAAGAATCCGGTGAACGCAACCACCGTGGATGTGAAGTTGGAGTATTTCAATACTTCCTCTTCCAAGTGTATTTTGGATTTGTTCAAAAAACTCGAATCCATTTCTGGTGAGCGTACCCAAGTCACAGTAAACTGGTATTTTGAAGAGGACGACGAAGATATGGAAGAAGCTGGTCAGGATTATCAGGCCATCATCGGCTTACCGTTTAATATAATCGAAGTCGAGGAAATTTAATTTCACCAACCAATGTAAATCCCGGTATATCCGGGATTTTTTTTGATATGAAAATCGGAATTACGGGAGGAATAGGGGCGGGAAAGTCGACTGCCTGCAAGATGCTCGAACATTGGGGTTATCCTGTGTATTATTCCGATGATAGAGGAAAGTACCTCATGGAATTTGATTCGGAAGTGAGACGGGAAGTTCAAAAATTGTTTGGTGAAAACGCCTATTTGGATGGACGGCTCAATCGTACGCTTCTGGCAGATCAGATCTTTAATTCTCCTGAAAAGCGAGAGCAATTAAATGCGATAGTACATCCTGCGGTAAAACGTGATTATGAAAATTGGTTGCAAGAGCGATCAGAAGCAACGACGTTTAAAGAATCTGCTTTACTTTTTGAAACAGGTGCGTTCAAAGAATTAGATGCCACTATTTTGATCACTGCCCCAGAATCTGTTCGTATTGCACGTGTAATGCAACGCGATGGTGTTTCAGATGAAGCGGTAAAGAATCGCATAAATACGCAGATGCCTGAAAATGAAAAACAAGCGTTGGCAGATCACATCATTGTGAATACGGAGCCTTCTGAACTGGAAGAACAGCTGCGCTTGGTGCTTAAAAAACTTCAGAAGTAATCAGTTGATCTCTTCGTAATCGTCGAAGTGATTGTCGTCTTTTGGCCGAGAATTTCCGCGATTTTGATTATTGCCAAAACCTCGACCTGAAAGAATCAAGGAAATTGCACTGACCATGCGGAATAAAATTGTCAAGGTAAAGAAGAATCCAACTACCTTGAAGATGAACCCAAAAATTGGTGTGGTTTCAATATCGGTAATACTGGTGTAAAACCATTTGGAAACTGCGTTTTCAGCATATTCCGGGAAGAATGATAAGAAGGCGAAAAATGCCATCGCTAAAGCTACCAAACCAAATTCCAAAGACATATTTGGTCTCTCCGGTTGTTGAAACTGACGTCCTTGGATCTGGATCATTGCGAATTTAAATTGCGTATTTTGAACCTTTCCTATGAAGTACATCAAAAGGATCAATCCGGTAAGAATCGTCTGTTGTAAGGAATTCGTAGCATCCTGATTGCAAAAAAGAATGGTCAGTTCTGCAATTAAAAAGTACTGTACAGTTTTCAAGCCCATTTTGAACGGATAAGAAAGCGGAATCCCGCCTCGTAATAAGGTTAATAAAAACTTGAGTAGTCCCCAGATAAAACTGAAGATTGCCAGAACAACTCCCAATCGAAAGATTAATCCAATAAATTCCACAACACAAAAGTGCTAAAAATGCTTCAAATTGTCTTCACACCCTGCGCGCTGTTTGGTATATTTGGGAAAAATTCACTTTCATGAAACGAATTGTCTCTGTTTTACTCATTTTTATTGCGACCTATTCACTGGCTGAAGAAGGTATGTTGATCCCTTCTTTGCTTTCTGCGTTCGAATCCGATATGCAGGCAAAAGGAATGAAACTTTCGGCAGCAGATATTTACAGTGTAAATCAATCTTCTCTAAAAGATGCCATCATGCATTTTGGTGGTGGTTGTACTGCAGAATTGGTTTCAGGAAAAGGATTGCTCTTAACAAATCACCATTGTGGTCTGGATCGCATTCAATACCATTCCTCTGAGAAAAACGACTACTTGAAAAATGGTTTTTGGGCTAAAACGTATGCGGATGAATTACCCAATCCCGGACTTTCAGCAACACGCATCGTCCGTATAGATGACGTGACTGACGCTATGTTGTTTGGGACAGAAGGAATTGAGGATGGAGCAAAATTGACAGAGATCCTGAAACGCAACATGAAAACCTTGATCGAGGATGCGACAAGAAACACGCATTTCAAGGCAGATATACAGGCCTTCGATTATGGGAATTCCTATTATTTAATGGTCAAGGAAGTCTTTACGGATGTGCGTTTGGTAGGAACACCACCAAGTTCGATCGGAAAATTCGGTGGAGATACTGACAACTGGGTGTGGCCGCGACATACGGGAGATTTTTCGGTGTTCCGAGTATATGCCGGAGCTGATAATAAGCCTGCTGATTTCAATGCTTCTAACGTTCCTTATGAGCCTATCCGTCACTTAAAGATCGCGTTCAATGATCGCAAAGTAGGTGACTTTACAATGGTTTACGGTTTTCCGGGTTTCACAGAGCAACATTTGAGTTCAGGGAATTTGAAATTCTTGATAGAACAACAACGTCCAATGGAAATTTCTATGCGTACAAAATCGCTTTCCGTTATCGATGCGGCTATGAAGAAATCAGATAAAACGCGCATTCAATACATGGCCAAACAAGCGCGCATTGCGAATGCCTGGAAAAAAAACATTGGACAGATCGATGGATTGAAACAACTGGGAGCTGTAGATCTGAAGATCGCTTTTGAACAAGAATACATCAAGCGTGCACAATCAAAACCTGAATGGGAACAATACGCAGATGTGATCAAACAGATGAATGATTTGGTGGCAGCAAAAAGCAAATATGAATTCCATGATGTACTGTTCTTCGAGTATTTGTACGTTGGACCTGAGTTCTTCCGTATTTGCCGTATTTACGAGGATATTGAACGCAATTATCAGAAATACAAAGAATCCGGTGAATTGCAAAAACGCTTGGATGGCTACAAAAAGAATTTGGATGGTTTCTACAAGGATTATGATCCAATGGTTGATCAACAGATCTTTGAAATTTTAACAAAAGAATTTAAAGGCTATTTAGATGGTCAATTTGCTATTGATGGCATAGATAATCCGAAATTGGCTCAATTGATCTACAGCAAGTCGATATTCACGAATCGCGATCGCTACATGGCTTTCCTGGAGAAATTCAATGATAAAAGCATGGCGAAATTGCAAAAGGATCCGGGATATGCCTACTTCAAAAAATGTTGGAGCCGCTGGAAACAAGATGTAGAACCAACTGCATCTGAATATTCAGCTGCGATGACAGCATTCTTGAAAGAATTTGTAAAAGGAAAGAAAGAAATGTTCCCGGATATCAAACATTGGTCGGATGCCAACTCAACGTTACGCCTCACTTACGGTAAATTGGAAGGTTCAGCTCCGGTTGATGGAATGGCATATACAGAGCACACTACGTTGAAAGGTATGATCGATAAGTTCAATACCGGAAATCCGGATTTTGAATTGGAGAAACGCATGATCGACCTTTACAAGGAAAAGAATTATGGTCCGTATGCTCAAAATGGAGAACTGTGGGTTTGCTTTACCGGATCCAATCATACGACTGGTGGTAATTCAGGTTCTCCGGTGTTGGATGCCAATGGAAACTTGATGGGCTTGAACTTTGACAGAAGTTGGGAAAGTACCATGAGTGATTATTACTTTGATCCGAAGCGTTGTCGCAACATCGTGGTAGATATTCGCTATGTGATGTGGGTAATGGATATCTATTGCGGTGCTAAACACTTGGTTGATGAAATGACATTGGTGAAATAAGAACTGTATGATGCGCACATTTTCGACCCTTTTTGCAGTTATCTTTTTTACCTTACAGGTAGTTGCTCAGAACGAGTTAAAAGTAAAGGTTATTAATACTCCAGCTACCGGGGTATTCCCGACATTCTCAAAAGTAGAGTTGGGAATTGAATTGCCTGAAGCGATTCAGTTGAAAATGCTCAACTTCTTTGCAAAATTGCGCGTTTCCAATTTCGACAAGGTCAATCCATTTTTACAATGGGATCTAAATGTAGTGGCTGTTTTTCGTCAAGAAGAATCCAATAAAACAATTCGTGTTCCGGCGTTTTTCTTCCGTGATTTCAAAAGGGATACGATTCAAAACAAGTACGTAGCTATTGATGTGAGAGACAACATGCGCGTGCGTTTCGCTCCTCCCGTTCAAGGAAAATGGACTGTAACCATGGAGTGGTCGGTGAAGTCACAACCACAACCTAATACAGGTATAGTAGCGGAGTTTCATGTGGTAGAATCAACAAATCCGGGATATGTACGTGTGCACCCCAATGGGAAAAATCTGCAGTTGGGAGATTCCATCTTCTATCCGGTAGGAATTAACTTTCCAAGTCCGATGAAAGAGGTGATCAATTATCACACGATTCTCGACGCCAACGGTAAAATTCCTTACGGTCCTGATGAAACCCATTTGGTGGTTAAGCCGAATGCGTATCTGCGCTATTTACGTGAGATTGAAAACTACGCGAAAAGTGGAGGGAAGTACATTCGCATTCTGCAATCTGCATGGGGAAGCTTGCTCGAATTTGAGGAAAAAGGAAATTATTTCAATCGTATGCATTATGCTTGGGAGCAAGATCATTTGGTTGACATTTGTGCGGCCAATCAGGTGTACATCCTTTTCAATCTTTTGCAACAAGAGCCATTCATGAAGTACGGGAATTATGACATGTTTGATTGGGATTGGTCGCATTATGATCGTGAAGGGAAATACTATGCGGATGATCCATATCCGGCTTATTGCTATGCTCAAGGCGACAGAAAACTTCCTCATGAAATGTTCATGAATGAGACGGATCTTAATTATCATGAACAGCGTTTGCGATACTATATAGCACGATATGGTTATTCTACCAATATCTATGTGTTTGAGCTTTTAAGTGAACCGTGGCATTTAGATCAATTGGACAAGCGTGAACCTTTCTTTGAAAATACTCCTGAGGGTGAAAAGTTACGTAAGGCAGTCATGAACTACCAATCACGCATGGCTAGTTATATGCGAAAAAATTTAACGCACGCTCCTCAATTGATCGGTGTAGGTATAAGTAATGGACATGTTTTCGATGGTCCGTGGGGAATTGATTCAAGTATTTATATTCCCGAAGTGGATGTGATTGGTATAAACCCGTACTCGGCTGTACCGGAAAAACTTGTAATCACAACAGGAAAAAGTAACAATGTCCTTGATCCGAGTGAAAATACCATGCGACGAACAGTGTATTTGCTGTCTGAAAAATCGGGTAAACCGGTATTTATATCAGAAGGAGGTGCTGGAGATGGTGTAGATGAGAAGTCAAATTTTTCACAACAAAAATTGGACATGGCTGCTTTCGGGTTTTCCGGTTTGGCAGGATTTAACTCGTGGGTTGGATGGTTCTATGGACATGAAGTCACCTGGCCACATATGATTGTCGTTCAAAATTTCTTTAACAGCGCAATTTTTAAAGAAGTATTGATTCAAGGTAATGGGAAGTGGGTGCATGGGGTTCAAGCTGAAAAATTGAACAAAAAAGATAAGAAGCGCTCAAAAGAAGCCCAATATTATGTTTCCGAAAACGGTAAAGTTGCCGCTGGATATGTCAAGAACAGAACCTATAATTTTTGGACAAAAGCGACCCATGTAAAGGAATTGCCTTACGATTTCTTGAAATCAGATCCGCAGCTTGGTTCTTTAAGAGACATTGGTTGGGAAGACGGTAAGCCTCTTTTTGTGGAAGGCTTGGAAAAAGGAAAGAAAGTAACCGTTTCTTGGTATAACGCCATGAATGGCGAATTAATTGGAACGGAAGAATTTAAATGGAAGCGCAAGTTTGTATTACGCCACCCAACATTACGTGTTGAAGATGATGGCAAAGAATTACCAATTTGCTGGTTCCGAATTACCGTGGAATGATGAAATGATCATGCCTTATTCAGGCATGATCTCCATTTTTTGAGCGAAGTGGTAACAATAATCTCGTAGATCTTCTGAGATCAAATTCTCTCCTGTTGCACGTTCAAATGTGTCCGCCATCGTTACCAATGTCTGATGGAAAAAGCGCTTCATCTCCTCTACCGACATATCTTTGGTCCAAAGGTCTATCTTCATTGTGTTTTGATCTTCCGGGCTCCATAAGGATAGGAACATGGCTTTTGCCGGACTGTTCTCTACACCGCCGTCATTGGCAGACCAGTTCATTTCTAAAGGAAGGTTGTTTGCGTTTAATCCTACCTGAATGGTAATCGTTGATTGTTTGGTTACGATATCTTCCATGTATTCTATTCGTTTATCTCGTAATATGTTAAAATTTCCGTGTACGGGAGTTCTATTAATTCTTGCAAAGTTACATCATTTTGCTCCATGTAGCTGTGTACGATTCGCCATCCTAAAAATTGGCCTAAACGATCCGGAGCTTCGTTCATGGGTAATCCTGCTGTAAATGGTGCTTCATGAAGTAAATTCATTTGATCTGCTTCACTTGAAGAGAAAAGGAGCTTTTGTTTCACCAGATAATCCCAAAAAGGACGTTCATTATCCAAAGCCCATTGGTAGTTTTTCTCAGAGTATCTAAGTATGGTGTTTTTGGGTAATTCAGGAAATGCGGCCTCCGTTAAAACCAGAATTTTACCCCATTGAATAATAGCCTCAATGTTGTTGCAATTTTCTTTTTCCGGTGTAATATGTGTTAAGATCCAAGCACAAATAGCATCTCGCTCCAAATATTCGGCTTCGAAAGCTTTCTTCATCCAATCGTAAAAAAGATTGGGAGGCAATTCTTGAATCACATCGGTTTTATACCCCAGGTAGCGCTCTAAACCTATTGTCAATTCTTTTTTTGTACAGAAAGCGCTGGATGCGAATTTCGAATTAGTGTACAAGATCTCATTCGGCATCGGTGCTTTTGGAAGATGCACTTTTAGACGCTTGAAACCATCCGTTATTTGCTCGTGGCGACTTGGTAAATCGTGGAATTTCTCTTTGATACGTTGTTCCACCCGCTTGATGTATGGATTTGCCTTGTAAACGCTCAGGTTGCCTAAAAATGAACTATCGGAAACCATACCAATCTCCATGCAGTATCCCGTTTGATAAGCGATCACATTCGGAATGCGTTTAAATTCCTTCGTTAAATAAGCGGCTACTTCTGCAGGAGCGTCGTTTGACAAGACAGAATCGATGTTGTTGTACTGAATCTCCAGATTCGAATTACTGATATCCACTGCGAAAGGATCATTCTGACATTGGGTGAATGTTAACAAAATCAAAGCGCCGGCCGCACAAATGTTAAAAAGTTTCATGTTTTTCCGCTGTTTCCGTCAAAATTAATCATTCTCGTATGATGAAAGCATTTATCTTTGAACCACTTATTGATTGAAACTATGAAGAAGTTAATACTATGCGCAGTACTGGTTGGTTTATCAACAGCAGGAATAGCACAAGAAAAGAAAGTAAAAGCCGGTTTAGGGTATCAGTTTGGAATGAACTTTAACAAGCCCGGAACAAAGAACATTGAACGCAATGGAGTAGGTGTACAAAATTCATTGGGATTGAATTTGCAATTCGGTTTGTCAGGAAATTTGAGTTTGGCAACAGGTTTGGAGTTTGATTTTGAATCTTTCAAGTACGGAATCGTTACGAAATTGCCAACTTATTACCGTTTTTCTGATACAGATATCCAGAAGTTCGAAGATTTAGATACGACGAATTCTATCTTCCAATTGGCTGAACGTAAGTACAAGAATACCTTCGTGACAGTTCCATTGATGTTGATGTTCGAAACAAACCCAATCGGTGATTTTGTTTACTATGGAAAATTCGGAGCTCGCACTAGCTTCTTGTTGAAATCTACAATGAATGATTCAGGAACATTGTACAATGATGGTGATTTGACGAAGCCAACACCTTCTGAAAACAATGAGATGCGCACGCCTTATGGTAACGACTTGTTCATCTTCAGAACTACTGTTGGTTTGGCAGGTGGAGCACAATGGAATTTCACAGGAAATACGAATATGTTTGCTGAGTTGGGCTTCTATTACGGCATTACTCCAGTTCACGTTGGAGGAAGCAACCAGGAGAATATGACCTTGTTTACATATGATGTAGCAAATCCAACTGCTGGAGCAGAATACTACCGATTCAAAGCAAGTCAATCTCAATTGTGCTTGAAAATCGGAATCTTGTTCTAAGAACCAAAGCTTATTGTTTATCCCGCTGCAGGTTTGTGGCGGGATTTTTTTTACTTTTATAAGAAGGATTTACAAATGGATAAAGAACAGAAAGTTATCCGTTACATCGTTCAGTGGCTTAGTGAATACGCCGAAAAAGCAAAGGTTAACGGTTTTATAATTGGGATCTCGGGTGGGATTGATTCAGCATTGACTTCAACCTTGTGTGCCTTGACAGGTAAAAAGACCATGGTGATTACGATGCCCATACGTCAAACGAAAGCAGAATTTGATCGCGCCAACGAGCATATCGATTGGTTGTGCGCCAATTATAAGCATGTTTCAGCGCTAACTATAGACCTGACGGATTCCTTTTCCAGTTTGGAGCAAGTGTTTCCGAAGGAAACTACCGATCATTTTTTAGCCATGGCAAACACACGATCGCGATTGCGTATGACTACGCTCTATGCTCTTGGTCAAACTGCAGGATTGCTTGTAGCAGGAACGGGTAACAAAATTGAAGATTTTGGTGTAGGTTTCTTTACGAAATACGGCGATGGTGGTGTCGATATTAGTCCAATTGCGGATCTCACAAAATCTGATGTGTTTAAATTGGCAAAGGCACTGAACATTGTAAATTCGATTCAAACAGCTGCACCTACAGACGGTTTGTGGGAAGATGGAAGAACCGATGAAGATCAAATAGGAGCGACCTATCCCGAATTGGAATGGGCCATGGAGTTTGAAGGAAATGAATCTGCTTTGTCGAAGCGACAATTAGAGGTGTTGGGTATTTATAGACGCTTACACGCAATTAATCAGCATAAAATGCAACCGATACCTGTTTGTATAATACCAGAACACCTGAAATGAAAAAATCAATGCTTATAATTTTGATCACAATCCTGCCTGCGCTCTTGTTCTCACAGGTCAATTTTGATCAATATATTCCTCTGCGCTCCAGTGGGCCGGTTCCTGCCGATTTCTCGCTTTCCACGGCGCGTAAGATTGATCAAGCCGATCAAGAACATTTGGATCAGCTTTCTGCACGGAAAAGAAAATTGTTTACCGAACAGGTCAATTACTCTATTGATGAGTTGCTTCAATCAGGTCTAGTTACTTTCGGTGATCCAGTGAGTGAGTATCTGCAAGAATTAGGAGATCGCTTAACGAAGAATGATCCGAATCTGAGTGGAAAATTGCGATTTTATGCCTTCAATACGAATGAGGCCAATGCGTTTTCCACTGATCAGGGAATCGTGTTCGTTACCACAGGATTGTTGGCGCAATTAACCAATGAAGCGCAACTTGCTTTTGTACTGTGTCATGAGATCATTCATTATAAAGAAAAGCACGTTTTAGATCTATTCGATTACACCATGAATAGCACGGACCTTTCTTACGGAGAAAAG
>CAYLJB010000060.1:0-17728 GCA_964383785.1 uncultured Fluviicola sp. | reverse complement strand
GAAACAGATCCTTATCCGGGTAAACAAGATGACATTACGTTCATTAATGAACAAGTTGGTTGGTACGTGAATGGTTACGGTTCTATTTATCACACCACAGATGGCGGATTATCTTGGGAAAAACAGTGGGAGAAGCAAGGTTCGTTTTTCAGATGTATTGCATTTCTCGACAGTTTAAGAGGCTTCGTAGGGACAGTTGGAACTGACTACTTTCCGAATGTTACAGACACAATTCCGCTGTACGGAACTTTAGATGGAGGAAAGACATGGAGTCCGGTATCATATAAAGGGCCATATGTGAAAGGACTGTGTGCGATTGACATCGTCAAGGAACAATTTATAAATCACGGAAAAATAGATTATCGCTACCACATTTACGCAGTTGGTCGCGTGGGTTCGCCAGCAAACTTAATGCTTTCGCATGATGATGGAAAAACGTGGACTTCTCGTCCGGTCAAAAACGGGGAAATGCTATTCGATATCAAGATGTTTGACACGAAAACAGGAATTGCGTGCAGTGCCAGTTCTGCTGACATTTCTCAGTCGAATGCACTGATTCTAATGACAAAAAACGGGGGTAAAACGTGGAAGAAAGTGTACCAGTCGAACCGCAAGTTTGAAACTACCTGGAAAGTATCCTTTGCCAATGAGCGTGTAGGTTATGCGACAATTCAATCATATAATCCTGATCCATCAGTCAAACAACAACGCATTGCCAAAACGACTGATGGAGGCAAGACGTGGGTTGAGATTAACTTGGTTGAAGATTCGAAAGCACGCGAATTTGGAATAGGTTTCATCGATGAAGCACATGGTTTTGTTGGCACGATGAACAGTGGTTTTGAAACAACCGATGGGGGAAAGACTTGGACTCCGATCGATCTGGGAATAGCATGTAATAAGATTCGGATTTACCGAGATGCGAATAATGTAATATATGGTTACGCAATTGGTAAAGAAGTCTTTCGATTAGTGAACTAATAACACACATTTATGAAAACGCATATTCAAAACTTGATGATTTTCCTCTCGACAAATACGAAAGTCATAATTATTCTGGTTGTTCTTTTAACTGTCTTATACAACTACCCGAATTTGAAATCAGGTTTTGTTGATGGTTGGACAGGTGAATAATTTAAAAGTCTTTGCAATGAAGAGAAAGTTTTCGATAAGCCGCGTTCTTTATATTGGTTTTCTGGTATTCGGATTATTCAAGATCGTTATGTTGAACTTTGGTGAAGGCGCTATCTTCATGGGCGTAGCCCTGGCATTTGATCCATTTGATGCGAAAATGATGTGGAATGATCGTCCGTTCTGGCAAAAGGCATGGTTGCTAGTTCATTTAGGAGTATGTGCTGCAAGTTTAGGTTTAGAGATTGGAATTAAAGGTTGATGTATTTCAGCTGCTCAATTTCAGTTTTCTAGTTTTCATGCATAAGTAGTAGCAGTAGTAGTAAAGTAGTTAGGTAAAATCTGGTCGGAAAACTCCGACCAGATTTTGAATGTTGGAAATGTGCAAAACTACTTTTTGTGAATAATACGTATCTTTTTTGATGTATCCCAAAAGTCACGGATAAACAACCAAGGTTACTAAATATCCAATACTTAATGACCTATTTATTCATGTGAAGTTAGTTTTGATTAACAATTGAGGTCAATGCTCGTTTTGACAAAAACACCGCGCACCGTTTTTCTGATTTATTCCTCATAAAAGATTTTCTTTGTATCATGGCGACAAAGAAAAAAAGGTTTAGGTTTTTACAATTCTGGAAAGTATTGGGGCCGGGTTTAGTAACCGGAGCTTCAGATGATGATCCGTCTGGGATTGCTACTTATTCGCAGGCTGGAGCTGGATTCGGCCTGTCTACCTTGTGGACTTCTGTTGTTGGGTTTCCCTTGATGGCTGTGTTGCAAAAAATGTGCGCTCGTATCGGATTGGTTACAAAAACAGGTTTGGCGGGTGTGATCAAATCCCATTATCCAAAACCGGTTCTTTATTTGATGCTGGTATTGAGTTTTCCAGCTATTGTCATGAATATTGGAGCAGATATCGCTGGGATGGGAGCCGTGGGAAATTTGCTTTTTCCGGCAATTGACGCATCTTTCTTTAGTGTGTTTTTTACAATCCTGTTGCTGGTACTGATTGTCTACTTACCTTATAAGAAAATTGCATCCATTTTAAAGTATTTATGTGTCGTTTTGTTAGTTTATTTCGTTGTTCCATTCATGTTTGAACAGGATTGGAAAGCGATTTTAAAGGCAACATTTATTCCAACCTTTCATTTTAACAAAGAGTACTTATCAATCCTCGTTGGTATTTTGGGTACCACCATTTCTCCCTATCTGTTTTTTTGGCAGACATCGGCTGAAGTAGAAGAATTGCAGCATACAGGACATCGGGTGATGGTAAACAAGAAATTACTTGGTGCTATGGAGCAAGATGTTGATTTTGGTATGGCTTTCTCCGGTCTGGTCATGTTTTTCATCATTCTGACGACAGGCACTGTTCTTTTCAAAGGAGGGGTCACTAAAATTGAAACCGTGGAACAAGCTGCAATGGCTCTCAAACCATTAGCCGGTCAAGCTGCATATTTATTATTTGCTCTGGGAATTATTGGGACGGGATTAATAGCAATACCAGTGCTGAGTGGGGCCATTTCATATGCTATATCTGAAACGTTTGGCTTTTCTCATGGTTTAGATAAAAAGTTTCAGGAAGCAAAAGCATTTTACATCGTCATTGCAATTTCGCTTTTGCTCGGCTTATCTATGAATTATTTAGGAATTTCGCCGATTCAAGCCTTGTTATACACCGCGATATTATATGGAGTTACAGCACCTGTATTGATTGCAATTATTTTGCATATCTCAAACAGTAAAAAGATCATGGGTAAACATACCAATACACCTTGGCAAAATGTTTTCGGTTTCATCGCTTTCCTTGTTATGACGGTTGCAGCTGTATCGCTGATTTATGTTGTATTGGTATAAAAAAAACGAGCAGGTTTAATGGGATCATTCGCGCACTGCCCAAGCACGCCAGATCTTCCCGTCTTTTACTTCATAGATCATCACAAGAAACACATCTGTTTTTAGACCTTTACGACCTTGGATGCGCTCATAATCAATTACTTTAGAACCGATCACGGAACGATTGAGAACGGTTGAATGTAGTTCCGGAGAAAGTTTAAAAAGCTCTGTGAAAACTGTTTTAACAGCGTCAAATCCCTGTACTGATGGAGCATCTTCTCCTAATGTCCAAAAAGTAATGTCTGGATGGAAACACATCATTAACGAATCAATATTTCGTGCGTTGTATGCTTCCAGTTGTTGCTGAACTACTTGATCTGCTGTTTGTGCATGTATTTTAGAAATAGGCAGGAGAATTAAAAAGAGTATGAAACGCATAACAAAGAATTAAGCAGTTATAAGGGCATGAACAACATGCAGAAGAGAAATGTTTCGGCGATTTTGATTCATCTTTTTCGGTTGGTTAATTTGGATTTCAAGGGGTCCTCCATCTTTTTCAAATCTTCAAGCACAACAGAACCATTTTTTCGCATGAATTCCTTCATGACCAAGTCTGAAAAAACTTTCTTGTCTGAAATTAAATCGCGAAGCTCAAAATTACTGTCATCGCGATTCAAGAGCACCAGGTTTACAAAATCCTCTGTAACGGCCAATTTCATGGAAATCAACAATATATCATTGTATTTGTCTATTAGTTGTTTGATCTTCTGTTCTTGCTCCTTGGTCATCACACAGTCTTTTCGAAAAATTACAAAATTCTGTTCATAGCATTGAACTGTTATAAAGTTAATTTCCATATTATTGTCTCTGTAAACTACAACTGTATGAAATTCACTTATTTATTACTTCTGTTGTTCACTGTGAACATTCATGCACAAAGCATTTCAATCAATGAATTGAAAGGGTTTTTGAATAAATCATCAGTGAACGACGTTAAAAATTATATCGAGCCTAAAGGCTGGAAGTTCTATCGTACAAAAAACGAAGAAAATGGCTTGGTATCTAACACTTGGACATATAAATATACAGCCAAAACAGATGAAGCGGTGGCCTGGTTGACCATTACGGCTGACAAAAACAAACCAGTCAGAACAATGTACGAGATCTTCGACTTCTCACTAACGATGCCATTTAATTCAAGTATTTACGAATCAGACTTCAAGTTTGAGCACATCGAGCAATCTGAAACGGAGTTTACAAAAAGGTATGCAACCAGTGAATTTTATATGTGGGAATATCAAAACAAGGATTTCTCGAAAGGGTATCAATATGAGTTGATACGCAAATACTCTAAAGCCGATTTTCGGAATGGTCTGACAAAGAAGTATTATCCATCAGGACAGTTAAAATCTGAATATGAAATGAAGGAAGGAAAGCTTCATGGAGAAAGTAAGGCATATTACGAAAATGGGAAATTGAAGAAGATCGCCCATTGGAAAGCAGACAAAGAAGAAGGCTTGGCCCAATTTTTCGATGAAAACGGAGTGCTTTTTTCAGATGAAACCTACGTGAATGGTCGTTTGGAGGGCCCGGCGAATTTTTACTATTCCAACGGTCAAATCAGTGAATCGGTGAACTACAGTTTTGGAAAGAAAAGTGGTGAATCCAAGATTTACGCTGAAAATGGGCTACTTGAAAAAGTAGTGAATTATATCGGAGGGGTCAAATTTGGTGTTTATAAAGAGTACATAAGTGGTGTAGAATCGTTTAGTTGTTTTTACATCAATGATACTTTAAGTGGCGCTTTTAAGGAAAACTTTATTAACGACGAAGGCGAAACATATGCCACTGCATCTGGCTTTATGAAAAAAGGTTTAGTTGATGGAAAATATATAGGTTATTATGTGAAAAATCGCGACACTATGTTCGTGAAAACCTTCAAGAATGAACGACCGGTAGGAGTCTGGCGTTATTTTGATGACAAAGGTCAATTGGAGCAACAGGTAAAATTCAATAATGGTCATGCAGAGGTCCAGGAATTTTATTCAAATAATGTACTGTTTGAGCGCTTGAAAATGACCAAGAGTACAAATGATTACTGGTATTTTACGTATCAGCTATTTGAGGGGAAGGAGCAAATCACTGCTGAATTTAGAGTCCCTGCAGAGTCTTTAGAGCCAAATACCAGTGAGTTTAATGTGTTTTATCGTGAAACAGGTTTGAATGATGATAGAACTGTTGTAGATGCATCACTTAAATTTGGACCGTATAAATACGAGAGTGAATACATCAGTTTTGAAGGAGATTACAGTGGTGGAGGTTTTAAAATGGGAGTATGGAAACGATTCTACAAAAAATCGAAAGTTACAGCCACACTTACGTTTGACGATACCGGACTATTGATTGAAGAATTGTTTACCAAAGCAAACGGAAAAATATTCAATGGCAAGCTTAAGTATACCTTGAATGGAGAAACAACCACAACGATTGAGATTAAGAATGGCGTCCGGAATGGTTTTACTGTAGAAGTAGATCAATCGGGTAATGAGTTATCACGAAAGAAATATGAAAACGGGTATCTTGTGGAATAGAGTATCAATATTTAAATGAAAGTAGGGGAGTGATTCGTGCTCCCCTTTTTTTGTGTTAAACTTTGTAGGACGAGTCGAGATAAGGTTGGGATCTATTTAACTGAGCAAGTTGTAAATATGGACTTAAACGCTTGGAATAAAAAAAGCGCCAGGGATTCCCGACGCTTTTAAAGAAGTTAGATTGTGTTATTCTTTACGTACATTCAAACGTTGAACAAAGTTGTTGTCAACATAATATTCCAATGAGTAGATTCCAGACTGTACACTAGTCAAGTCTAACTTAAAAATGTTTTCTCCTTCAGTTCCGCTAGTTTCAATTGATTGTACAATACGACCTGTCATATCAATCAAACGAATTGAGATAACCGCATTCTCATTAGCTACTCGGTAAGTAACCGTTACGAAGTCTGAAGTTGGGTTTGGATAAACCTTAATAGGATGCTCACGATTGATATTGTTGTATTTTTCAAGGATATCATTTGATTCAAATTCAACATCGTGGTTTTGAGCAATGGCCATACTACCAGTATTGAACTGAATGGTTGTGCTCCATGCACTTGGGATGTTGTTGCTGCAAAATGATCGAGCTTGAAAGTCATAAGTTGTTGAACTATTTAATCCTGAAAGAACTTTCTGTGTTCCAGTGCCTGTCAACGTACCGGCAGAAATCCATGTAGGGGAAGAAGATTCTTTGTATCTGAATTCGAACCATGCTGCGTTAGCTATTGAAGGCCAAGAGAAATAAGTACTATTCGACAAAATACTATCAATGGTAATTGATGGTGGGATTTCACATCCATTTTGTTGTAATGTGGTAAAATTGATAGTTCTCCAGTTACTAGGCAAACCATCTGCGCAATAAGTTCTTGCACGCAAATTGTACGCAGTTGACGCATTCAAACCACTAATTGTTCGCGAAGTGATAGAAGGATTGGATGTCCCCAATGGAATCCATGTTGAAGATGAACTTTCTTTGTATTCAAATTCATACCACGCGGCAAGGTTAACAGCTGGCCATGTGATAGTAACGTTGTTGCCTCCAATAGTTGTTGCGGCGATAGTTGGAGGGACCTGACAGTCTGTAGCTGTAACTGTTGTGATCGTTAATACAGTACTCCATGGACTTGCAATGAATCCTGGACCAACCGAGCGCGCTTGGATATTGTGGTTTGTATTGGCGCCCAATCCGGTAAAAGTTTTTGTTGTTCCTGTACCAGTTAAACTTCCAGCGTTCTCATAAGGAGTTCCTCCTGCTTGAACTCTGAATTCATACCAAAGTGCATTCGGAACTACGGACCAAGTTACTGTGGCGTTATTTGAATTAACAGTAGATGCAGCTAAAGTTGGAGGACTGATTGTAGTAGTGAACAATGTAGAAGTACTCCAATTTGAGAATTGTGTTCCGTTACAAAAAGTTCGGGTTTGTACTTCATAATTAGAATAAGCATTTAATCCATTGATAGTTTTTGTAGTACCAGGAGAAAGTTGTGTACCACCTGAAATCCATGTTCCAGAAGAAACCAATTTGTATCTGAATTCGTACCAAGCAGCGCCTGAAATGGATGGCCAAGACAAAGAAACAGAATTGTGCGTAATGGTTGTTGTTGACAACACTGCAGGTAATTCGCAAGGAAGCGGGGCCTGAGTAGATTGAGTAAGTGTTGTAGACCAAACCCCTGGTGTTCCATTCGAACAAAAACTTCTGCCTCGAACGTCATACGAAGTACTCGATGTTAACCCGGAAAAGGTCTTGGTTGTTATTCCGGATGAGCTTGTCCCCCCATTTATCCAAGTTCCTGAGGAAGAGGGTTTGTATTGAAATTCATACCATGAAGCTCCTGGAACAACGGCATAATTTACAGTAATTGAAGTTGCTGTAGACGATGAGCTACTAAAGGACATCGCAGGAACTAAACATTGCGCATTAAGATGCGACGAATTTTGGGCAAACAGAATAAGCCCTAGTAGTAAATAAAATAAATTTTTCATAACCTAAGAGTAAGTGTAGAATAAAGGTAAATAAATATCCTGACAAAAAAGTGTAATGTGTAATATCGGAGTCAGGGAAGTGGCTCCGGGGTATACCCTCATGGTATCAAGAGCTCCTTTCAATACTATGAAAACGGAGATTAACTTGGTTTTACTTTTTTGTTGGAGGAAATAAAAAAGCCCTTTGAATTACAAAGGGCTTTACTCTAATTATTCTTCTTCGTCATCAACCCAACCGGATTTTTTTCGAAAAGTATCGTAATCGTAATCTTCATCTTCGTCGTCATCAAAAAAACGAGAGTTTTTACCGCTTTTTTTGTAAGCCTCCATTTTATTCTTTTTTGGAGCTTCTTTCAAGGAGGGCTTTTCCCGTTCTTTCTTGCGCTCTGTTTTTAACGGATTAACTTCCTCTGGGTTGAACACAGGACGAGCTGGTTTTTCGTCTAATTTTTTGTAATCAGATCTCAGATCTGTTGATGCAGGTCTTTCCTCGCGAGGTTTGAATTCTCGACGAGGCTCTTGTCCTCCCGCAGGTTTACTTCCAGCTCGATCATCCGCTTTTTTAACAGCAATTTGACGACCATTAACAGTTGAACCATCAAGATCTTTAATGGCAACATCTGCTTCGTTTTCATCAAACATTTCAACAAAAGCAAAACCTCGGGGTTTGCCGGTTTCACGGTCTTTTGCTATCGTCACACGATTTACTTTTCCAAATCGTTCAAAAAGTGATTTCAACTGATCATCAGTCGTGTTGAAATCCAGTTTAGCAACAAAAATGCTTGTCATGTTAACTTGTAATCAACTTTAAATCCGATTAACGGAGTATGTTATACCAGCGAAAGATAAGGAAATTTTGGTTCTACTAATAATTCCGCAAAAAAAATGAGTGATTTTCATAGAATTATCTGCTCCTTTCAACGATAATAGCTTATTTATTTTTGAGTAAATCGCGAATTTCCGCCAACAATACCTCTTCATTTGAAGGAGTAGGCGGAGCAACACCTGCAGCTTCCTCTTCTTGTTTCTTTCTCAAGTTGGATGCCTTGTTCATTAACTTAACAACCATGAAAATTGAAAAAGCGATCACAATAAATTCAAATACCATCTGAATGAAATTTCCGTAATTCATATAAACAGCAGGTTTAATTTCCTTACCATTTTCCATTACAGCCTCAGCAATTTTATACTTCAGATCAGTGAATTTCACCCCGCCAATCAAAACACCTACAGGTGGCATGATAATATCATTAACAATGGAATTTACGATCTTTCCAAAAGCTCCACCTATGATAACACCGACAGCCAGGTCGATGACATTTCCGCGCATGGCAAAGTCCTTAAATTCTTTAATTAGTCCCATGAGATTTAATTTAAACAGTAAATGGCATTCTCTGCTGGATCGATCTGGAAAGTGTTAATTCATCTGCGTAATGTAATTCAGAACCAACCGAAATTCCTCGGGATAAAGCAGTTATGTTGATGGATGAAGATATCATTTTTTTATACAAGTAAAAACTGGTAGTGTCTCCTTCCATGGTCGGACTTAAAGCCAAAATGACTTCGTCGATTAGATTTTGCTGGCATTTATCCAATAATGGCTGAATAAACAAGTCGTTTGGACCAATGCCATCCATCGGCGAAATAATCCCGCCTAATACATGATAAATTCCATTGAACGTACCTGTGCCTTCAATTGCCATGACATCGCGAATGTCTTCAACGACACAAACGATGCGATGGTTTCTGTTTGGATTTTCGCAAATCGAACAGGTCTGATGGTCTGAAATATTTCCACAGGACTGGCAAGATTGCACGTTTTCATGTAAGGATTGGATGACTTCAGCAAAATGCAAGAGTTCATCATCCGAACGTTTCAAAAGCTGTAAAACCAGTCGTAAAGCCGTCCTTTTTCCAATCCCGGGAAGGGAACTGAATTGCTCTACGGCTTCATCCAAATATTTCGAAGGAATATTCATTGAATCAAAAGTACGAAATGTGTGAGCTGAATTTTAAGTGTTCACTAATTGTTTTTAACGGATGCCCTGTTAACTTTGTATTTCTTCTTGAAACTTTTCAGCTGATCGAAGAAGCAATACAAGTCTTTATGTCGGGAAACGAAGTCAACATACGCAATAAGAAAGCAAAGTTTGAATACCACCTGGAGGAATTCTTCACGGCTGGGATTGTTTTGTCCGGCACAGAGATCAAAAGTATTCGCAATGGTAAGGCCTCAATTGTGGAAGCTTATTGCGTGGTAGATAACGGACAAGTTTTTATTCGAAATATGACGGTGTCTCCATATGAGAATGGTTCTTTTTATAACCATACTCCAAAAGGCGATCGCAAATTGCTCCTGAACAAAAAGGAAATCAAAAAATTAGAGAAATGGGTGAAGGTGAAGGGAAATACCATCATTCCAATTCGTTGTTTCTTGAGTGAAAAGGGGTGGTTAAAGGTTGAGATCGCTACGGCTCAAGGAAAGAAACTGCACGATAAGCGTCACGATATGAAAGAAAAAGACGATAAACGTGACATGGATCGAGCAATGAAAAAACGCGTCTAAAAAAAGCCGAGTGTCAGTACATGGAAAATGTGATTGTTACTGATCAAAAAGTACAATTCTAACAAGCCTATACCCCAAAAGGAAAATTGATATAAAAACACAAAACTTAATGTTTTTCGGCGCAAGGTGTAGGGTATGAGTGGTATTAACAACAAAAGCGCCAAATACCAACGGATACTGCCGATGTGAAAATCGAAGGGTGTTTCATACATATCGAAATCATCGGATGTATACATGTAGGTTGGTGTGTGCAGGAACCAGGATTGAGCCACTTGGACCTCCGGATAAGAATAGATCCAGGCAGCAAGATCCATTCGCGCATAATAAGTTCCGGTCTTTTCCAATTGTACTAAACAGATCTTTTCTTGATCAATTCCACGATGATCCAATAATCCATGAGCGATCAGTCTATCACTTTTATAGTGGTAAGGAAGGAATCCATCAAGGATCAGAAGGATAGAGAAGAGGCACCCCAAGCGAACTACCCATTTGTAGAGCGACCACTTTCTGCCACTGGTAAGTGAGGTGAAATAATGATGGTCATCTGCCGCTTGTCGTTGTTGTTGAAATTCATAGCGTTTCCGTGCTTCGTCCATGCGGGCTTTACGTTGCTCGGGACTTTCATTGCGCGAAGCTCTGGAGGCAGATTCATTTACAGTTGTCTGAGTGGAATACGCACCTGGATTCAATGCAATTTCCATAGCTCGCGTCAACTCGATAAATTGTTCGTGCGCCGCAGGGTCGGGATTGATATCGGGATGCACCTTTAATGCAAGACGCTTGAACTGACGTCGAACTTCTTGTTCGGTAGCACCTGGTTTTAATTTTAATATGCGGTAACTTTCCTCGAGCGTCATCAAATATTGCGTATTTCGTCGTGTAGTTGTTTTCTCATGATCTTCGCACCGTTGGTAGGTATGGAATGCACCAAATAGTGTTTTGGAACAGCATAAGCGCCAAAAGTAGAACGAATGATCTCTTCAATACGCGTTCTATCGGCATCGTCGAGTGCTTGTTCCGTAATTAAAACGACTTTTTCTCCAAATAGTTCGTCCGGAAGACTAGCGATAACGTAGTTTCCAAGTATATGATCAGTAAGGAGTTGCTCAATGCGTTCCGGATGAATCTTCACACCACCTGAGTTGATCACAAAATCGTTTCTTCCGATCCATTTAAATGTGTTCTTTGAAGTCATTTCTAAAACATCTGTACATGTTATGTCCACTCCAGTTGCTTTATCCAGAATATGCGTCTCTGTAGGATAAACTTCCAGAATCACGTCGGGAAGTAGCGTGTATTCCTCCTGTCCCAATTTACGCAAGGCAATGTGGGATATGGTTTCTGTCATCCCAAATCCTATGTAAAAGGCACTGTCAATCTTCGATGACTGAACCACTGTTTGCTCCATGTTCGGATGCAAAGCACTTCCACCAATTAAGATGGTTTTAAATGCTTGAAATAACCTGATGTCCTGGCTTAATGCTGCTTGGATTTGTAAAGGGACAAGACTTACAAAGTCGAAAGCTAAATTGGGCATAAACTCCCAAAAATTGCGTTGAACAGGCACCACATGTACTTTATAATCGCCAAGCAGCGCTCGGATCAAAACCATTTTTCCCCCAACGTGTTGAGGATGAATACACAAAAGCACTTTACTTTTCTCATTGAGATTGAAGTAGCTGTTCGACCGTTTTGCTGAAGCTGCAATCTGTTGCTTGCGCAAAATAATTTGTTTCGGGGTTCCAGTAGACCCGCTTGTCGCGAAAGTAAGGGTATCATTTCCTGATGTCCATTCATCAATTACATTGCGGCATGCTTGTTGCAAATGGTCATCGCAATGATGGAAATGGATTTGAAAGGACATCTGTTGTTAATGTTTTAATAATTTCACTTTCCAAACAGGAATAAAGTCTAAATTTAGACAATCGTTTAGAAACCAAAAAAGTTGATATGAAAATCTTTGTTGCAATTATAGCTTTCGCGTCTTTCGGACTGTTTGCTTTTACATCAGCACCGGTGTTGAAAGGAAAGAAATTGGAAGTGTCTACTGCCAGTGCCGGAATTAACTTCGGTAAACTTACTTTCGCTAAGGCCTTGAAACAGGCTAAATCATCTGGAAAGTTGATCTTTATCGATGTGTATACATCTTGGTGTGGTCCATGTAAACAAATGGCAAAGAACACTTTTACAAACGAGCAAGTAGGAGAGTTGTTCAATTCTAAATTCATCAATATGAAGTTGGATGCTGAATTGGATCAAGACGGGATCAAGGTTGCTCAGGATTACAAAGTAACTGCTTATCCTACACTTTTGTTTATCAACGGAGAAGGAAAATTGGTAAAGCGTGTTGTTGGATATCAAACTCCTGAAAAGCTGATCTCTGTAGCAGAAAAATTATAAGGAATTCAAATTTGAATGGTGACGGGACTCTTTTGGGTCCCGTTTTTAGTTGACTAAAATTGTTCCGCGCAGATTGAATCGGATACAGTAACCACTGTTTGTTGTTGCGTACAAGGTGTTCTTCTCTAACAGCAATGCACAGAAATTTCCTTTTTGAAATACGGACCACGTTTTTCCACCGTCCAGTGAATAATCGATCCCGTTGGTGCCACAAGACAGTAGGAGTTTTTTGTTTCCAGTAACACAGGATCTATATCCAAGCGTACTCGCCGCAAACCAAGTTTTACCTCCATCGTTTGTAAAACAGGCTGTACCTGAAATTTCATTTGGTTTTGTATAATTTCCTCCAACACAAACGCCTTCTAAGTCACTCCAAAAGAAAACAGAAAATGGTCCTGCACCTTCGGCTTTTGCTAAAGGCAAGTTGACGCTTGATATTTGGGTGGTATCCTTCCAATTGAATCGAAAGAAGCGCACTGCGGATAGTCCTCCGGAAACAAATACGTAATCACCACCCGGTAAAAATTGTGCTGATGTTCCGCTGGCCGCGTAACATGCTTCATCGGGGAGATTAGGGATTTGAATTGTTGTTTCCTTTTCTGTTTTTGGGGAAATGTATTTCAGATAGAAGGACTTCGGAAAGGGATCGCCAAGAAGTGCAATACCAGTTTTATCGGCGGCAATATCGTCAAAGAAGGCCCCTGGTTCAACAACAAGGTGTTTGATTTTCTTTTCTTCAAATTCGACTAAGGTACCAAGGGTTCCGGAGGTCATCGCGTATAACTTGTTCTTGAAAACGAGTAGATCTCGGAATTCACCACCAGTATTTGATGGAATGAGCCTTCTAGTGGCTCCTGATTTCTCGTCCAAGGCTATAACTCCACTTTTCGAAGTTCCAAACACCAGTTCATTCTTGTACCGAACGATAGCACGAGAATAAGAACTATCAGGTGCGAATCGAAGGGTGTCTGCTTTGCATACGATCTGAGAGAACCCAGTAGCGTAAATACAACTAAGAACGAAAATAACGATTGAATTTTTCACGCTGTTCGGCTTTTAATTTTTCAAGATCCGCCGGAACATCACGCTTCCAACGTTTATGCGACCACAACCATGGTTCAGGTTCATCCAAGAGGCGTTTTTCCAGTTTGTGGACATGCATTTCGGTAATCGTTCCCCATGGCAGGGTTTTCGGAGTATCGGTTATCAGTTCCAAGGTTACTTCATAATACCCACGTCTGATACGTTTTGGTAAATAGAATACCACTGCTTGATCATATGTGTTTGCTAATTGTTCAGCACCAAATACAACTGCCGTAGGCTGGTTCAAGAAGTTCATCCAATAACTTTTCAAACTGTCGCCCGGGCTTTGATCTGCCAATACCAATGTAGCTGTTGGAATTTGTTTTTCTTGATAGGAATCAAAAGACTCTTTCACAATTTTCGAATGGATGACGTGCATTCCATATCGTGAACGCAAGGTATTGATCTTTTTATCCCAAAAGCCGTTGGTCAAAGGCATGCCGATCCCAACAGCTTGATGCGGAAAAAACAAGTTTTGTCCGGTGATCATCCATTCCCAATTCATGTAATGCGCAGAAACAAGTAACACGCTTTTCCCTTGGTCATGCAATTGCTGCATGAGTTCCGGATTGGTTATTTGAAAGCGTTTTTTTAATTCGCGTTCAGAGATGCCTAAGTTTTTGACCCCTTCCAAAAGCATGTCCGCGAAATTCTTGTAAAATCCGCGCTTCATTTTTCGGATCTCTTTGTCTGTACTTTCCGGAAAGGACCTTTTCAAATTGGCTGTTATGACTTTTTTCCGATACGGAACAATAGTAATCAGTAACAGGTAGAAAAGATCGGCAAAGCGATAGCTGATCCAAAGTGGCAATTTTGAAAGCGGCCAAACGAAAAGGCAGTAGACCAATGCACTCATTCTGTTTTCTTTTTAGGCCATAACTGCTGGATCTGCTGAGCGATCTCTTGTTCGCGTTTACTGCTCCCCGGATGAAAAAAACTGCGCGTAGCCAGTTCATCAGGAAGGTATTGTTGTTCAACGAAGTTACCTGGAAAGGCATGCGCATATTGATAGGCAGCACCATATCCCAGATCTTTCATCAACTTCGTGGGCGCGTTACGCAAATGCAGGGGAACTGGTAGATCTCCACTTTTTCTTACTTCAGATAAGGCTTCATCAATGGCCAAATAGGCTGCATTTCCTTTTGGCGAAGTAGCCAAATAAATCGTGCATTCAGCTAAAATAATGCGCGCTTCAGGCCATCCGATCACTTGGATCGATTGAAAGGTATTCTGAGCAAGGATCATGGCTGTTGGATTGGCCAATCCGATATCTTCTGCCGCAGAGATCAATAATCTACGAGCTATGAACTTTGGATCTTCACCTCCTTCGATCATGCGCGCTAACCAATAAATGGCAGCATCTGGGTCACTTCCTCGAATACTTTTAATGAACGCAGAAACGATGTCGTAATGTTGTTCGCCATCCTTATCGTAACGTACTTTTTTCTGCGCCAATTGAAACACCAGCTCGTCGGTAATCACCGCAACTTGATCTGCAGGAAACGTACTTACGACCATTTCAAACAAGTTCAGCAATTTTCGGGCATCCCCACCAGCAACCATCATCAATGCCTTTGTTTCCTTCAGCTCAACCTTTCTGTTTTTTAACCAATTATCTTCACGCAAAGCACGTTCCAATAGGTTTTGCAGATCTTCGGCTGAGTGACTTTCTAAGGTGTAAACTTGACAACGCGATAGAAGTGCAGATATGACTTCAAATGAAGGGTTTTCGGTGGTAGCACCAATCAACGTAATGATTCCCTTTTCTACTGCTCCAAGTAAAGAGTCTTGCTGTGATTTTGAAAAGCGATGGATCTCATCGATGAAAAGTATGGCTCCTTTTTGCTGGAACATTCCAGGTGTGTCTACCTTTTGAATGATCTCACGGACATCTTTCACACCACTCGAAATGGCGGATAAGGTGTACATGGGACGTTTTAAATGATCTGCTAAAAGTTGAGCCAATGTCGTTTTTCCCACTCCCGGAGGACCCCAAAAGATCAAAGAGGGGAGGACTCCGGCATCCAATGCACGCTTCAAAGAACCATTGTCTTGCAATAAATGACGTTGCCCGATGTATTCAGACAAGTTTTTAGGACGCATTCTTTCTGCAAGTGGAGCCGACATGTGTTACTTTTTGTCAAAAGTAAGGAATAGAAATTTTAGATCAGTTATCCGACGGATTAATTGGGTAATCTGCCATGGCTGCGTAAGCACCACCAAGATCATTTACCAGTTTCTTCCACAAATGTTCGTCATCAACTTCGAAGACATTAAAGTGTTCAGGTGGAGTAACCACCAACCATGCGCCTTGCTTCAATTCTTCTTTCAGTTGACCAGGACCCCAGCCAGAGTAACCGATAAAAAATCGTAATTCATTTACCTCAAAACTGCCACTCATGATTCCTTCTTTCAATGAATCATAATCACCACCCAAATGGATCAGCTCGCAGATGTGTTCAGAGTCTTTTATACCTTCATTTTTATGTAAAAAGAACACCTGTTGGGGTTCTACCGGTCCACCTAAACCTACGGGAGCGAAACATTGAGGGAAATCGGTAAGTAGATCATTCATTGTGACATCCAAAGTGTTGTTTAGTACCAAACCAAAAGTACCTTCTTCGTTGTGGTCACAGATGAAAATAACAGATCTCGTAAAGTGATCATCCATCAAAAATGGTTCTGACAATAACAGATCTCCTTTAAATGGTTCTCGTTGACGTTTAACTGCAAGTGGAATAATCGGTTTCATGTTACAGGACAATCGGAGGTTTACGCAAGTTCAAATTCACGTTCTGCAAAGCTGCGGCACTTCCACGAATTCCGATACTGAAACTTTTGTTGCTTCCAATGGGGATCCAAATGAAGCTTGCCGTCCAACAGTGCAGGTTTCGGTTCATGGTAATGTTCATGTAGTTCACCTTGTTGGTTTTGAGGTCCAACATCAACCTGGAAGTGATTTTCCAGTTTTCGGTAATCGAAACGTCTCCGGAAAGTTCCAGTGTATTGGTAAAATTGTAGCGTTGATTCTGATAGTTTGCAGTGTTTTCTAAGAGGTTCATGGTGTAGTTGTACGCAAAATTGATGGTCCAGGGAACATCAAATAATACTACGTAATTCGGATTGCTCAACCAACGCTGATACTGAGGATTCCAGGTGTTCATGGCAGCAGATCGCTGTGCATCCACTTGGTCGCGGAATTTCTTTGGAGTAAGCGTGTACGAAGTTGCTGCATTGAACAATTTGATCCTACCGAGTCCTTGTCCCGAATTGACAGCGTATGTAGAAAGTGTTTTACCGGTAGTGTCGTTCCATGAATACCAGCTATGCGATGCATTCAAGGTAATGTTGAAACCTTGAACCGGGTTGATGACCATGCGCATGCTCAAGTCGCTCCAATTCATAGAGTCTTTGAAAATGTCGTAATCTGTAGCGAAAAACAAGTTGTCAATCAAACGGAACTTCTTAAAGCCAGTGACGGTGTCTTTATCACTCTTTTGCTTTAATTCGAAACTGTTATTAACGGCGAAAGCAATACGACCTGATGCTGCGCCAACACTTTGGCCGTACAAACTTCGTTCAAAGCGCGAATAACGAACTGTATTTCCGGAATTATCTGTGTAGCTGGCTATTCCTTCCTGGATGTCCGGACTATATACAAAACTAACGGTTGGGGTCAGAACATGTCGCAGAAGCGTTTGTTTTTTACCAATGAAACGATAGTAAGAAAAAAGATTTGTTGTTGCTCCCACAGATGCGTCCATGCGGTGCGTAAAACCACCTTCGTTCAATGTGTCTATCAAAACAGAGTTCGTTCCTAGATCAAAAGTCTTTTGAATCGTTTGAAAGTTGTAAAAGTGGGAATAGTTAACACTTGGTGAAATGCGGATAGCATTGCGCAAAATCCCAAAGCTTCCTTGAAGATTGAAGCGTTGGGTTGCACCATTTCTGAAGGCGTTTGCAATACTGTCGAAGTCTCCATTGCTCAAATAGCGAGAGCGGGTAGAGGCACGGTTTTGAACCTCAGCAGCATAGGAAATGCCAAAGATCTTATTGATGCGTTTCCATGGAAATAGGCGAGAAGTAGTTTGGAAATTGAAAATTGGTGAGGTCACGTCGATCTGTTGAC
>CAYLJB010000059.1:8307-17929 GCA_964383785.1 uncultured Fluviicola sp. | reverse complement strand
CACAAGCGTGATTACGCTTTCTCACGGCGGCGGCGGAAAAGCGATGCGCGATTTCATGAATGCGCGATGTGTTGCTTTGAATCAAGGAATGATCGATTGCTACAGTTTGTCTGGACCATTTAGTTTTACTGTTGACGTTTCTCCAGTTGGTGCCGGTGAAGTAAAAGTGAATTCCATTTGGGCTCCAACATATCCTTGGTCAACAAATTATTTTGGTGGAATTAATACCAACCTGATCGCAAGAGGGTTCCCTGGTTACACCTTTGATCACTGGGAATTCACTGCAAACACGCTTGTAAATGCGATTACGGAAGATACCAATGCCATGGATGTATTGGCGCCGGTGACTGTAACAGCAGTATTTATTGTAGATAATCCAGATGCAGATGGAGATGGTTGTTTGAATGTGGATGAAATTACAGCGGGTACCGATCCTAATAATCCAGATACAGATGGTGACGGTGAAAACGACTGTGCTGAAATTGGTGCAGATCCAACAAACCCTCTAGATACAGATGGTGACGGAACGATCGACGCATTAGAGTCTTCCATTTTGGATGTAGATGGTGATGGTGTGAACGATGAGTTGGATCCTGCAAACACAGATCCTTGTATTCCAAACCCGAACGCTGGTCCTTGTGATCAGGATGGTGATGGATTGACCAATACGGAAGAAGCAGCCGAGGGAACAAATCCTACAAATCCGGATACAGATGGTGATGGTATCAATGATGGTGATGAAGTAACCAATGGAACGAATCCCTTAGATGTATGTGATCCGCCAAATGCCTTGCCACAATGTAATATTGATACAGATGGCGATGGGCTTTTAGATGGTACGGAAGTAACAATTGGTACAGACCCTAACGATCCGGACACGGATGGTGATGGTATCAATGATGGAGATGAGGTTACGAATGGAACAAATCCGTTAGATGCTTGTGATCCAAATCCTGTAGGAGATAACTGTTTCTTAGGATTCCACATGCCGACGGCATTCTCGCCGAATGTTAATGGAGTCAATGAAACATTTGGACCACGTGTAGGAAAAGATGTTCAATCATTTACCTACTATATTTATGATAGATGGGGTAATCGTATGTTCATGTCGAGCAGTGTTACAGTTCGATGGGACGGAATGTTCAATGGGAAATTGGTAAATACAGGAGCTTATGCGTTCATGGCCGAAGTGGTTTACACAGACGGACGTAAGGAAACGATCTCGGGTAATGTAACAGTAATTCGTTAACTTATGTTGAAGAAGAAGATCATCAGTTCTTTGGCATTGACGATAGTTGCTGCCAGCAGTATTGCCCAAGATTTGCATTTCACGCAGATTATGCAATCTCCGAATTTATTGAATCCGGCGGCAGTTGGTGTATACGACGGTTGGGAGCGGGTTGCTTTACACCATCGCAGTCAATGGCTAGGAGGTAACACCATGTTTACGTCTTCTGGCTTAAATGTGGACGCGACTTTGAATAAGGACCAATTTAGACCAAGCGCTTATGTTGGGGTTGGTTTGCACTTCTACAATGATATCGGAGGAGATGCGCGTTTTGGTACACAAACAGGAGGATTGACTATTTCCGGGGTATTGCCTTTGGGAGGAGGAAGTCAGTTGTCTGCAGGTGTCCAAACGGCTTTTGGTAGTAAACGTGGCGACATGTCAAGATTGGTTTTTGATACGCAATGGGCGGGTTCAGCATATGATCCTAATTATGCAAATCAGGAAGATCCAGCTTTGAGTACATTTAGATACGCGAGTGCTTCCGCTGGTGTCATGTACCAATATGACGGAGGACAAAGTACGTTTGCCAGAAACAACGATACTAAAATTCAATTTGGTTTGGCTGCTTATCATATCAATCAACCTGAAATGAAGTTTCGTTCGGGTTCTTCTGAGAAATTGTATAGAAAGTACGTTGCCATGTTCAACTTCACAAATGACATACCTGGTTCACTTTGGTCAATGGAAGCAAAGGCAGCCCAATTCATTCAAGGAGGCCACTACGAGACTTTGGCAGGATTGATTATGAAGCGTCGTTTCAATGAAGGTTCTAAGCAAACGGGCTTCAAACGTGATGCTTCGATTGGTTTCGGATGTTACACGCGAATCAAAGATGCGATCATGCCGACCATACAAGTAGAATATCTTGGTTTTAAATTTGGTTTGTCTTATGACGCGACTCTATCAGCTTACAGACGCTCAGTTGGGGTGGGTAGTCTGGAACTTTCGCTTTCCTGGATGAACCAGAATCATGCGATTTTCAAAGGACGACGAAACAGATATTGATTTTAATCAGAAAAGAAAGCACCTGTTCAGGTGCTTTTTTCATTTTAATTCCGCTGAACTACAACGTTTTTCCATTTTAAAGCAGTACTTTTGCGCCCTCAAAAGAGGGCAATACAGCTAAAAATTGTACTGATTATGGCAGAGATGAAGAAAATTTCAGGAGCATTGATTTCCGTATTTTACAAAGATGGTTTGGAACCGATCGTGCGCAAATTGCACGAGTCAAACGTGACCATTTATTCAACGGGTGGAACACAATCTTTTATCGAAGGATTGGGAATTCCTGTGGTTCCTGTTGAATCGATGACGAATTATCCGGAGATCTTTGGAGGTCGTGTGAAAACGCTTCACCCTGCAATTTTTGGTGGAATCCTTCACAGAAGAAATTTACAAAGTGATTTGGATCAAGCGAAACAATTTGAGATCCCTGTGATCGATTTGGTAATTGTTGACCTTTATCCGTTTGAAGAAACCGTAGCTTCTGGCGCAGATCATCAATCGATCATTGAAAAGATCGATATAGGTGGTATCTCATTGATCCGCGCAGGTGCTAAGAATTACAACGATGTGGTGATCATCCCAAGTGTTCATCAATATGCCCCGTTCTTGGAAATTTTGAACGAACAAGGAGCTCAAACCACGCTTGCTCAACGTAAATCATTTGCACGAGATGCATTTATGGTTTCCTCTCATTACGACACGCATATTTTCAATTACTTCAACCAGGAAGATGAATTGCCTGTTTTCAAACAAAGCATTTTGCAAAGTCAATCGCTTCGTT
The DNA here is from genome assembly GCA_964383785.1 of uncultured Fluviicola sp. Taxonomy (GTDB): domain Bacteria; phylum Bacteroidota; class Bacteroidia; order Flavobacteriales_D; family Crocinitomicaceae; genus Fluviicola. Next base: position 14,852 of record CAYLJB010000059.1, on the reverse strand, counting down.
ACGGGGAGAATCCACACCAACGAGGATGGTTCCACGGTGATTTCAACGCTATGTTTGATCAATTGCACGGGAAGGAATTGTCCTATAATAACTTGTTAGATGTAGATGCGGCTGTTCAGTTAATGGCTGATTTTAAGAATGACGATCCTACCTTTGCAATTTTGAAACACAACAATGCTTGTGGATTAGCAACACGCTCAACGTTGGAGCAAGCTTATGCCGATGCGTTGGCGGGTGATCCAACTTCTGCTTTTGGAGGGATCTTGATCGCAAACCGACCTATTGACTTAGCTACTGCAACCTTGGTAAACGATCTTTTCTGTGAAGTAGTTGTAGCTCCGGCCTTTGATACAGATGCACTTGAATTATTGAAGTCAAAGAAAAATAGAATTCTTTTGGTTCAGAAAGAAGTTCAAATGCCGAACCGTCAATTCCGTACATTATTGAACGGTGTACTGGAACAAGACAAAGATGCCATTAGTGAAACAGAAGCCAATTTTGAACCGAGAACTGTGAAAGTGCCAACGGAACAAGAAAAACGAGATCTTGTTTTTGCAAACAAATTGGTAAAACACACTAAGTCGAATACTATCGTACTTGCGAAGAATGGTCAGTTGATCGCGAGCGGTACAGGTCAAACCTCTCGAGTAGATGCTTTGCGTCAAGCGATTGAGAAGGCAAAATCCTTCGGTTTTGATCTGAATGGAGCAGTTATGGCATCAGATGCATTCTTTCCGTTCCCGGATTGTGTAGAGATTGCACATTTGGCAGGAATTACTGCAGTTGTGCAGCCAGGGGGATCTATCAAAGATGAATTGTCCATAGATTATTGTAATGCTCATGGAGTAGCAATGGTATTTACAGGAAATCGACACTTCAAACACTAAATAGAATTAGAACAGAAGCTCTTCAAAACGAAGAGCTTTTTTTTACTTTACACATGTCAATTCATCTTCTTATTTAGAATTATTTCCATTTATTTCAACTACCTTTGTAACCATTTTCGAAGAATTACGAAAAAGGACACGTTAACAACGCAAACGAAGCGCATTCAATGGGATTGTTTAATTTTCTTACGCAAGAGATTGCTATCGACTTAGGTACTGCAAACACGTTGATCATCATGAATGATAAGGTGGTTGTAGACGAGCCGTCTATTGTGGCAAAAGACATTCAAACGGGCAAGGTTGTAGCAATCGGTAAAAAAGCCCAACAGATGCACGGTAAAACGCACAAGCTGATTGAAACGGTTCGTCCGTTGAAAGATGGTGTGATCGCGGATTTCCAAAGTGCAGAACAAATGATTCGGGGATTCATTAAAATGATCAATCCGGGTCGTCGTATGTTCAACCCAACGCTGCGTATGGTGATTTGTATCCCATCAGGTATCACGGAAGTTGAAAAGCGTGCAGTTCGCGACTCGGCGGAGCATGCTGGAGCAAAAGAAGTGTATTTGATCCACGAGCCTATGGCTGCGGCTATCGGTATTGGAATCGACGTAGAGGAGCCAATGGGTAACATGATCATTGATATCGGTGGTGGTACATCTGAAATTGCTGTCATTGCTTTAGGAGGAATTGTGTGTGATAAGTCGATCCGTATTGCAGGAGATGACTTTACATCAGATATTGAAGAATACATGCGTCGCCAGCACAACATCTTGGTTGGTGAGCGTACAGCTGAACAGATCAAGATTGAAGTTGGCGCTGCATTGCCAGAATTAGACAACCCACCACCAGATTTCGCTGTTCGCGGTCGAGATTTGATGACAGGTATTCCGAAAGAAATCGTGATCACTTATTCAGAAGTGGCGCATGCTTTAGATAAGACTATATCGAAAATCGAAGAAGCGATCTTATCTGCGCTGGAGCAAACACCACCAGAACTTTCTGCCGATATCTACAAAACAGGTATCTATTTAGCGGGAGGTGGTTCCATGCTTCGTGGTTTGGATAAACGTATCAATGAGAAAACAAAATTACCGGTGCATATTGCTGAGGATCCACTTCGAGCAGTTGCCCGTGGCACAAGTATCGCATTAAAGAACTTGGATCGTTTCCAGTTCTTGATCAGAGACTAATAAATGAAACCGCTTTATGGCGGTTTTTTTATGATATTCAATTCAAAAAGCGGACTTTCTCACATGCGTAATCTTCTGTTAATATGCTTGTTGTCATGCAACATTTCTTGTTTGGCACAAACTCTGCCAGAACCAGTTTTGCCTGATTGGAACATCCATCTTCGGGGAAAGTATCTCATTGGTGGTTTATTGGAGGATCTTTATTGGAGGGGTTACAATTATGGCATTTCTTTTCAATGGAAACGACACCTGATTGGAATTGATGGTGCGGTATACAGACAGACCAATGAGCGAGACAATGATTTTGATGAGGCTCAATATCGCGAGATCAATCGGCGAACTTCCATTTATTTAGATTACAGTTTTCGTTTGTTTTATAACGACTATACCGAATACTATATTCAAGTGTATTCACGTGTTCACGGGAACACCTGGTTCTGGCGTGAGCGGATATCGGAAGATTATTCCCCTTCCAATCCGAAATACTTTGAAGAAAGAGCTCGTGGACATTTCACGGATTTTGGAGGTGGATTAGGTGTGCGTTTTCACCCGAAACCACACTTTGGCATTGATGTGAATTTGAACATGGCATACCGTTCCTGGATCAATGAAAGTATTCGTTTCGATGAGGATATGTGGATCACCAACGAGGCTAAGGTGAAAAATTGGATCCCAATGCTGCGAGCTACATTGTACTTCTCATTGAATCACACTTTTTGAAACATTTTTTTTGTTGAAACAAAAACCATAATTTAACAACCAGAACTACACCTTATTGAAGTTCAAAGACTCGGAAAATTCATCCGCATGAAGATTGGTTTTCTTGCAATAATTTTTTGCACCGCCATGTTTACATTAAATGCACAGGCGTTGAATGCTTTTTTCCTGATTCATCACACTAGTGGTTGTGATAATGCAAGCGGAGTGGTTTCAATTCATGCAACTGGAGGAAATGGAAATTACACCTATTTATGGTCAAACGGGTCTACGATTGATACAGCCTATAATTTAGGTGCCGGATCTCATTCTGTTACTGTTTACAGCGGACCAGACTCTGTTGTAAAAACAATTCAGTTAGAAGCTTTTGGTGTAGAGCAAGTTATAAGTCAAAACGCGTGCAATGGTGGATTTGGCACTATATATTTGGACAATATTACAGCTACCTTTCCCATACAAATACAATGGTTTGAAAACAACATACCACTAAATGAATCAGCACCATATATAGACTCATTATCAGTAGGTAATTACCATTTTGAACTAACAGATGCCGAAGGATGTGTCGATTCGGGCTCGGTAGCCATCCAGGCTTCTTCTCCAGTTATGGAAGTCTTTTTATCAGATTCTACTTTATGCTGGTATGGCACGTCGCAAGTTTGGTTTACTCCGGGATTCACCTTGTTGGATGGATGGGGAAATGAATACAATTCAACAGTTGATACCTTTGTTTATTTTAATAATATGGCATCTAGTGGAATTCCTGAGTACGGGTTCGATTCCCTGGGTTGTGAGGCAAGTGTGAGTGTTATGTCGACCTTTGTTTATTTGCAAGGACATCCAGACCCGATTCCAATTTATCTTGTTGATGACACCTTAAGCTTGAGTATAGTTCCAAATCTTCAGCCGGATCCGAATTATACATACAATTGGAGTTATCAAGGCACCCAACTTGCGAGCACCTCTTATTCTTATCTCGAGATCGATTCGAGTGGCTTTTATTCCGTTACAGCAACCAATGTTTACGGTTGTGTTTGGTCAGGAACAAAACAAGTAAACTTGCTGAATTTGGATCATTTCAACGTTTCAGAAATTAAAGCGTTCCCGAATCCAAGTGGGGTGTGCGATTATTGGATTGTAGAGTGGGGTGATGAGTCATTAAATAATGTACCTTTTGTTCTATTTGATCCATATGGTAAGATCATTCAACATGGGGTAACAAATAATAAAAGCTTGAAGATTGAAGTACCGGCATCTACAGGTGTGTACCAACTTTCCATTGGAGGAAAATGGCTTCGATTAATATCCGGGTTTTAATAGTCGAAATTTTCATTGAGGCCCAATTTTAAGTAGCCAACGCTTAGTAATTTTTTGGATTTTATTATCAAACAGCCAAGTCATGCCCCAAGCTAACAATATACAAAAAGGCAGGGCAATGAAATAGGTTGCAAGCCATAGCGGAACTCCAAGCTTTTGCATATTTGGAATGATGAAATCAATCGATACATATTGATGTATCAGATACAGCGAATAGGAAATTTTACCAAAAAACAAGGTGGTTGGATTTGCGATCCATTTGAGTTTGTTGAAGATCAAAAGTAAAAAGACACCAAAATAACAAGCCAATATTCCTTTGTAAGCTGCTAAGGATACAAATCCGATACATCTTCCGGTTCTTGTAACCATTAAGCATTGCATTAAATAAAGTCCAATGATTAATACTATTCCAATCCAAAGGTTGATGCTTTTTTTAGACATCAGGAATAAGGTCATTCCTGCGGTAAAAAGTGATATGAATTTAGCCGTAGGAAAATACGTGAAGTAATGAGTGGTTAAAGGATGCCCCCAAAAATTTTGCTCAATTACGAAGCTCACCACGCTTACAGCAACGCTTACAGGCAAAAGCCATTCTATTTTTTTAATAATAAGAAAGCAAGTAACATATAAGTAAAAAACCAATTCAAGTACTAATGTCCAATACGGCCCGTCAAGATCTATAACATGAACAAATGATTGAAACATGCTCAGATTCCAAAAGACAACATTCCAAAAAGGTTCACCTGATGCACCATTAATAACGTAAATTTGAATGCACATCAGGGAGAAAGTAAAAAGCACAGCGAACCAATAATTCGGATAAAGCCTTGTACTTCTGCTAACCAGGAATTTATAAGCACTCGTTTGAAGATTGGCACTTTGGAAAATTACAAAGCCACTTATTAAGAAGAAGAGATCTACGCCGGTAACACCGATACGGGTGATGGCAGGAGCATAAGGATCCAACATGTTATAATGAAAGATAACAACCATTAGGGCTGCAATGCCTCTGAGGGCATCCAACTCATAAATGCGTGAATTGTTAATGCTCATTAATCCGGATTCAGTGAGTTCCTTGCGTTGAAGCAATCAAGCTTGCGATATTAGTGGTAAATAGTTTTACCGCAATTGCCAGCAAAATGATCCCAAACACTTTTTTCAAGATGGCAATTCCACCTTCGCCCAAGAAATTTTCGATTCGTTTCGTAAGTCGTAGCACTATGTAAACGATTAAGACATTCAATAAAATGGCTAAAACGATGTTGATATTTTGAAATTCAGCGCGGAGCGAAACCAAAGTTGTCATGGTTCCTGCACCAGCAATGATGGGAAAGGCGAGTGGTACAACCGATGCCGTTTTACCAGAAACGGAGTCGCGAAACAAGCGCACCCCCAGGATCATCTCCAAGCTCATGGCAAATAGTATAAGTGAACCAGCAACAGCGAAAGATTTCACATCCACTCCGAAAAGTCGAAGAATTGACTCCCCTAAGATGAGAAATCCAATCATGATACCCAATGAAACCACGCTGGTGCGTATGGGATGAATATCACCTGCTTGCTCTTTGATCTTGATGATCATTGGCACGGACCCAACAATATCAATAACCGCGAAAAGAACGGTAGAGGTTTTGAATAGTTCTGACAGATCGAATCCTTTGAAAAAATCCCACATAATCAGCTATTTAAAATAGTTCGTTCAACAATATTAGGAAAATGTTCTTGTTCTAAGGCATGGATTTTAGATGCGATGGACTCTGGTGCTTCGTAGGCTACAAGATCCACTTGGAATTGTGCAAGTATTCTGCCTTTATCAAATTCTTCATTAACGAGGTGAATGGTAATGCCTGTCACTTTTTCTCCAGCTTCTGAAACCGCACGATGGACATGCATTCCGTACATTCCTTTGCCACCAAATTTTGGGAGCAGAGAAGGATGGATGTTGATTATGCGATTGGAAAAATGTTGAATAACAAGCTCTGGAACTTTGCGCAGGAATCCAGCCAAAACGATCCACTCAATGTCGTATTTTTTTAATTCAACGAGTAGTGCATCCCCTTGCTCTATTTGTTCGTTGCTCAACAAAACAACAGGGATATTAAGGTTCTTTGCTTTGAGAACAACCGGCGCGTCCGATTTATTGCAGACCAATAAGGTCACATCGATATATTTATTCTCTGAAAAATAGTGGAAGAGATTTTCGGCATTTGAACCGTTTCCGGATGCAAAAACAGCAACAGAGCACTTTTTCATGGGCCAAAGTTACGGAATCCAAATTACTTGTAAGTGCCGATTTTCGAACTACTCCTAACAAAAGCAGTTCGCTTAAAATTGAAGAAAGTGTCTATATATTTTGTTTTTAATGGATTTCCTGTTTTCTTTGCAAGCTGAAAAACCTTATAAACAAATTAGAGATGTCTGATATCAAGTC
>CAYLJB010000059.1:4937-8297 GCA_964383785.1 uncultured Fluviicola sp. | reverse complement strand
GTATCTATTATTGTAGATAAATTAGGAGTTGAAGAGAGCGAAGTAACAAACGAAGCAAGCTTCACAAACGATCTAGGAGCTGATTCTTTGGATACAGTGGAATTGATCATGGAATTTGAGAAGGAATTCAACATTGCTATTCCAGACGATCAAGCAGAGAACATTCAAACAGTTGGTGACGCGGTTTCTTATATTGAGCAAAACGCGAACTAATTTAATTTTGCTGAAGCAAGCATTGTAGATTTAAATTCAACTTTATGGAGCTGAAGAGAGTTGTTGTAACTGGTTTAGGAGCCATTACTCCCATTGGAAATACTGTTGCCGAATATTGGGATGGTCTGATCAATGGTAAAAGTGGTGCTGCCCCGATCCAACAATACGATGCTTCAAAGTTCAAAACGCAATTTGCTTGTGAAGTAAAGAATTTCAACGTCGAGGATTTTATCGACAAGAAAGAAGCACGGAAATTAGATCAATTTTCACAATACGCCATGGTCTCTGCTACAGAGGCCATGGTTGATTCTCAACTGATGGAATCCAATCCGAATTTAGATCGTATTGGTGTAATCTGGGGTTCTGGAATCGGTGGATTGAAAACTTTCCAGGATGAAGCGCAAAATTTCTTTGCCGGGGATGGAACTCCTAAGTTCAATCCTTTCTTTATCCCAAAAATGATCTCGGATATCGCCGCAGGACATATTTCAATTAAATATGGATTGCGCGGTCCAAATTATGTTACCGTTTCTGCTTGTGCATCTTCAACCAATGCGATCATCGATGCGTTCAATGTCATTCGACTTGGAAAGGCAGATGCAATTGTAACTGGTGGATCTGAGGCTGCTGTGAATGAAATGGGTATGGGAGGATTTAACGCCTTGAAAGCCCTTTCTACTCGCAACGACTCTCCGGAAACTGCTTCACGTCCATTTGATGTGGATCGCGATGGTTTTGTTCTTGGAGAAGGTGGTGGCGCTTTGATCTTAGAAGAATACGAGCACGCTATGCGTCGTGGTGCCAAGATCTATGCAGAAGTCTTGGGAGGAGGAATGTCGGGTGATGCTTATCACATGACTGCTCCACATCCGGAAGGAATCGGTGCACGCAACGTAATGATCGCAGCATTGGAAGACGCTGAGTTGGATCCAAACGCTGTTGATTATGTGAATGTTCACGGAACATCCACGCCACTTGGAGATATCGCTGAAACGAAAGCGATCTTGCAAGTTTTCGGAGAACATGCCTACAACCTGAATATTTCGTCTACGAAATCAATGACAGGTCACTTGTTGGGTGCAGCTGGAGCTATTGAGGCGATCGCTTGTATCCTTGCAGTGAAGAACGACATCGTTCCTCCAACCATTAACCATTTCACAGATGATCCTGAAATCGATAATCGATTGAATTTTACATTCAACAAGGCACAGGAACGTACCGTGAATGTAGCGCTTTCGAATACCTTTGGTTTCGGTGGTCACAATACTTCTGTGATCGTCGGAAAATTCAAAGGCTAATTCTTAGAAGCGTAATCTATCTGTGCAGTTCAAACTCCCCTTTTTTCAAGGAAAAAAGTCTCAGGAAGACTTAGAGTTTATTCGATTTTTCATCGATAGGTTTGGTTATAGACCTAAACGACTTGATCTATTCTTCGAAGCGGTTACGCACCGTTCCATGGCTTTCAATTCATCTGCTGGTGAATTTTCGAATGAGCGTTTGGAATTTCTTGGAGATGCGATCTTAGATTCCATAATTGCCGAATTCCTTTTTAGTCGCTTTCCGGATAAAGATGAAGGTTATCTGACCAAAGTGAAATCAAAGGTGGTTTCCAGAAAAACCCTTTCTGATATCGGAGAAGAATTAGAGCTGCGCAAGATCTTGCGTTACAATAAAGGTCGTTCGATCAATTTATCGTCGCTTGAAGGCAATGCCTTTGAAGCAATTATCGGAGCGATTTACCTGGATGCCGGTTATGAAACTACCAAACAGATCATTCACCACCACGTTTTCCGGAAATATGTTGATTTGAACAAGATCCTCGAGGAAGAGATCGATTTCAAATCCAAGTTGTTTATCTGGAGTCAAAAACGACGCTTGGCTTTAGAGTTTGTTGTACTTAAAGAGGAAAACTTGCATGGTACATGGCGATACGAGGTCATGGTTCAAGTGAATGGTGTAAACTACGGAATGGGAGTTGGTAGCTCCAAAAAGATCGCTGAGCAGGCTGCAGCTAAGGAAACATTAATCCTGATGGGCGAGATTTAACCGTTAAATAACCGTAAAGCCTTATTTCTACAACTGTTTTTGCCGTTTAATTGTTAACTTCACACGAGTTTGCGATTGTATGAGTAAACCTAAGCGTCACATATTATCGTTGGAGCCTTCGCTGGATTTCGAGCTGATCGGAATTTGTGCTCATCACAGTGACTACCGTTTAGCTTGGGGTTTGAATCAAGGTCTTTCACTTCAACTTGCTAAAAACGACGAATTGTACGTCATGCAGTCGAAAAAAGGAGCGATTCTTTCTCAACACAGTTTTCATTATTGGAACGACGAGTTGAATGGAATGGAGTTTTACCTCATTAAAAACAAATCCGAAGGGAAGTATCTGATCCCTGAAAAAAGTCAGATTGATTACTTTCTAGTTATTCGAGACAACCACTTGTTCGAATTGGATGAACTATTGGATCAAATTAAAAATGTAAATAGCGTGATGGCTGCCTATATCTTTGAACCGGACTCACTGCCATCTGCTGAATTGATGATATTTTAGATTATGAAGAAAACAAAAATTGTAGCAACACTCGGTCCTGCTTCCTCAACGCGAGAGGTGATCAAACAAATGATGGAAGAGGGGATGAATGTTTGCCGTCTGAATAGTTCGCACGGATCTCATGAAGATCACAAAAAGAGCATAGATATCATTCGTGAACTGAACGACGAAACAGGTCTGAACGTTGCGATCCTTATGGATTTGCAAGGTCCGAAGATCCGTACCTACGAAATGGAGAATAATGGTGTGATGATGGAAAACGACAGTGTCGTGACCATTGTAACGGATAAAATTGTAGGAACTGCAGAAAAATTTGGTATCAGCTACGCTCAAATGCCTCGTGATGTGCAACCAGGTGAACGCATCTTGTTGGATGACGGAAAATTGATCATGGAGATAATCAGTACGGATGGTGTTTCTGAAATCAAAGCAAAAGTGATTCACGGTGGAATACTTTCATCTAAAAAGGGAGTTAATTTACCAAACACCAAAATTTCCAATGGCAGCTAATACAGTAAACTTTCGCGACCGTCTGGGGACAGTCGACGAAGCTGGAAATAGTAAAAAAATCTATCCCAAAAAACCCAAAGGAC
>CAYLJB010000059.1:0-4927 GCA_964383785.1 uncultured Fluviicola sp. | reverse complement strand
GTTAATTTACCAAACACCAAAATTTCATTGCCTTCATTAACAGCAAAAGATCAAGAAGACTTGGAGTTTGCTTTGGACAATGGTGTGGATTGGATTGGTCTTTCGTTCGTTCGTTCCGCACGTGATATCATTGAATTGAAGCATTTGATTTCTCACCGGCACTCCAATGCACGTGTAGTTGCGAAAATTGAGAAACCTGAGGCAATTGAGGATATTGACGAGATCATTAAGGCTACTGATGCTTTGATGGTAGCACGCGGCGATTTGGGTGTAGAAATTCCATATCAAAATGTACCACTGATCCAAAAAATGTTGATCTCGAAAGGACATCAATATGCTAAACCAATCATAGTGGCTACTCAAATGATGGAAAGTATGATCACGAGTATTACTCCGACCAGAGCGGAAGTAAACGACGTGGCCAATGCTGTTTTGGACGGTGCTGATGCAGTGATGCTCTCAGGTGAAACTTCTGTTGGAAAATTTCCTGTTGAAGTGATCAAGACGATGGCGAACATCGTGCGTGAAATGGAAAAGTTCGATGGAATCTACCACAAAGAACAGCTTCCTGAAAAAGCGCAATCTCGATTCATCTCAGATTCCATTTGTTTCAATGCGTGTCGTTTGGCACAGCGCGTAGAAGCGGATGCGATCATTACGATGAGTTATTCCGGATATACTGCTTATAAGATTGCTTCTCAGCGACCAAATGCACCGATCTTTGTATTTACTGGAAACAAAGCGATTATCACCCAGTTGAATTTGGTTTGGGGAGTACGGGCCTTCTATTACGATAAAACGGTAAGTACCGATCATACCATTGCTGATATCAAATACTTACTTACGAAAGAAGGATTGTTGAGACAAGGTGATCTGGTGATCAATATCGCATCTATTCCTATTGAGGAAAAAGGGAAATCAAATATGTTGAAGCTAAGTTATGTAGAATAAATAAAAGGCCCTAAGGCCTTTTTTTTAGTTTAATACGTATCGTACTGCTAAATTGCTTCCGAAACCAACTCCGGTATAAGGTACAAATGTTACAACCGGTCCGGCATCGTTACCGATATTGATTGGAATTTCATTAAAAGTATATTCCAATCCCAGAACGAACACTGCTCCAAAAGAATGAGGTGTATTTTAAAGAAAATTAAATCTTCCCGGCAAGCGTAAACACTGCTCTTTTTGAAAGCTGTGCCGATCCATCGCTTTTAAATGTTTCAAAGACTGCAATATAAACTCCGATCGGTGCTTTTAGGTCATCGTCGCGCACGCCATCCCAAGAGAAAACACCACTTGTACCCAACAATTCACTTTGAGCGAGTTTGCGTACCAAGCGTCCCTTGTCATCATATATTTTCAGATCTGCTATGTGTCCGCTTTCTGCTAACTCATAAGTAAACAAGATGACATCCTGTAATCCATCATTATCAGGTGAAAAAATTGGCTCCGTTGAGCTAAATGTTCCGTCAACACTCGCAAGGTTTAATTGAGAATTAACGCGACCCGGAGTTCCGAAATTAACCGATTCCGCCGCTGTATGCCAGTTCATTGAATTGTTGGAAATACCATTCGGGTCGATTCGTTCCAAGGTCTTGTTTTCGGTATCATCAATGAGTGACAAATGCCAATCATCCGTGTAACTAACCTTATCCAATACTTCACTGTTATAGATGAGATATACAGTACTAGAATCATTATTCAAAGTTGGCAAAGACATCTGGTAGAATTTCCCATTGATTGCGAAAGGAAATTGGTTTTTTACAAACAAGGAGTCCGCAGTAAGAACTACATAATCCCCAGGTTGCAACAAGTAGTTATCCGCAATTACTTTGAAATTAGCTATCGTATCATTGTCGTAATTGGCTAATGTAAAGTCTTTCAAGTTGAGGATCTTGTTAGAGCGATTGTACAACTCGATGAAGTCGCTTCCTCCAGTTCCTGGGTCGAAAAGTATCTCATTCACTACAACATCTCCAGGCATAGGGTTGTCAGCCACAGCAAATGTCGCTGATATCGAAATAACATTCATCCAACAGTCTGCGATGTTATTCAGTGCGTAAATGTAATTTGTATTAGGCACAAGGTTTTCATTCAGCGTTGCAATCGCTGTGTTCGCGCCGTTTTGAGCTACATACATGGAAGAAATGGTAAGTGCAGGATTACTTGAAAAAAGTGCATTTACCACGGATGTGGAATCCATTCCTTCGCTAAAGTTAAACTCAATGAAATTAGGCATCAATGCTACCGCACTCAAGATTGATGGCACCTGCGTGTCTGGTGTGAGATCCAAGACACTATTCACGGATCCCGGAGTTCCTCCGATAGCAGCATTTGAGGCGATCCAGTTACTTGCATCTGAACATGGATCATTCGGATTGATCAATTCTAAACTGTACCCACCTTGTTTTTTGATTTCATCGCGGTACCAGTTGTCGGTGTAGCTGATCTTATCAATTACAGCTAAGGCTGGTGATCTCAAAACGATGTCATCTCCGCTGTTGTTCAAACTTGGAAAGCTGGTCACGGTTAGAGCACCGGGTAAACTATCCAAGGATGCACTGGAACACAAGATCTTATATTGTCCCGGATAGATCCACCCACTGGTGATCGTTCCATCTGCGGAGGCATCGCCTAATTTCCAGCCACTCAAGTCAAAGTATTTATTGCTGCGGTTGTAGATCTCTACGTATTCCACTTCAGGCAATCCTATAGAAGGCGTTTGATCTGCTACGAACTCATTGATCAAGATGTCTCCTTTAACTGGAGTATCACTCACCAAATAGTTGAACGAACTGACCAAGTTCGTGGCGACATTTCCAGATAGGTCCTCTGCTTGTGTAGCCGTTAACTGGTAGGTTTGTCCGTTTTGTAAATTGCTGGAAAGCGTCAAATGTACCAAGGCGTTGTTCGAACCATCTAGTGTAGCGGACAATACAGTTACAAGAGGTGACAGCACATAATTTCCTGCATTGATCACAAACAATCCGGTTACCGCTTCACTGTAAAGTACATCCACTTGCGTTGCCGAGATCGCTTGACTGGAAACGATGGTAGGTGCCTGCGTATCCAATATTTCCGGCCCTATATAAACATTATCGAAATAGAATTTTGTTGCGTTTGATACCGTATAGATTCCTAAAAAACCAAAGTGTGTTCCAAGTAATGCACTTGGATCAATGCCCGTATATGGAGCTCCATAATTTATACCTCCTGCCGGATCCACGTACAACTCCCAATTGCCTAAATTATCGCGAACAACACGCAATCCAACATTCACGGAAGAAGAAATCTGTCCATCTGGTGAAGCGCAAATTTGCGTTGGTACACCCCCTTGTGACTTCATAAGTCGGACAGCATCGGTGCTTCCAGCCTCACCCAAAAGGATGTAGTACCCATCGGGATTTGTGCTGAGATCGGCTGCTGTGGAAGTGAGATAAACCCGTGAATAATTACTGGATGATGGAGAAAATGACATGCGTACCGTCGTTTTCCATTCCTGATTATCGAGTGTTGAAAGCGTATGTGGAAGTGAGAGATAACTAGTTGCTGCGATTGTATTGCTGATCTGCAATTCTTGACTTGCATTTACGATGAAGTCAGCACTAGTGCCCGACCAAGTAGGATTGGTGGTGAAATCACCATCAGAAAAATCATCCGAAATCTGCCCAAATGAGCAAAATGCGAGTAATAGTAATACGACAAGTGTTCTGATCTTCATGCTGTCAACTAATGGGACTAAAGATAGGAAAGGGGAAGTGATTAACCTACTCTCGCGCCATATTTTCAGGACTAAATCGGTATACTTTCTGGAAATTTGTGCTGAATTTCACGTTTTTTAGTTGTCTCTGCATAAATACAGCGAGTTGTCGTGTCCATTTTGATTTATTTTTGCAATCCAAAGTTATCAGTATGAAAGTAGCAGTTGTAGGTGCCACGGGAATGGTGGGACAAGTTATGTTGGAAGTTTTGAAGGAACGTCAATTCCCGGTAACCGAGTTAATTCCTGTAGCCTCTGAGAAATCTGTAGGAAAACAGGTTTCGTATAACGGAAAAGATTTTTCGGTTGTTGACCTCAAAACTGCAGTTTCTATGAAACCGGACGTTGCCATCTTCTCTGCCGGTGGTGAAACATCTTTAGAGTGGGCGCCTCAATTTGCTGAGGTAGGAACCACAGTGATCGATAATAGTTCTGCGTGGCGCATGCATGCAGACAAGAAATTGATCGTTCCGGAAATTAATGGCGACTTGCTGACTGCTGATGACAAGATCATTGCAAATCCGAATTGTAGCACGATACAGTTGCTAATGGCATTGGCTCCGTTGCATCGTAAGTACGGGATCAAGCGTGTGATCGTTTCTACGTATCAGTCAATCACTGGTACCGGTGTGAAGGCTGTTCAACAATTAGAAAACGAGCGAAATGGTGTTTCTGGCGAGATGGCCTACCCGTATCCGATCGATAAAAACTGTTTACCTCATTGTGATTCATTCTTAGAGAATGGTTACACGAAGGAAGAGATGAAATTGACCAACGAAACCAAAAAGATCTTGGATCCTTCGATTCAGGTAACGGCTACTGCGGTGCGTGTTCCGGTTGTTGGAGGACATTCAGAAGCTGTCAATGTGGAATTTATTCAAGAACCGAAATTGTCTGAAATCCGTGAAATTTTAGCCTCAACAGCCGGTATAACACTTCAGGATGACCCTTCAAAGAATAGTTATCCAATGCCTCGTTTTGCCGAAAGTAAGGACGATGTTTTTGTAGGTAGGATTCGTATGGATGAATCACAACCGAAAACGGTCAACATGTGGATTGTTGCTGATAACTTGCGTAAAGGCGCAGCTACGAATGCAATTCAGATCGCGGAGTTATTAGTTCGCAGTGGAATCTTGAACAACTAATACTTTTTTATTCGTTTTATCG
>CAYLJB010000058.1:0-18518 GCA_964383785.1 uncultured Fluviicola sp. | reverse complement strand
CCGATACAGGGAAAACGCATGTTCGTTACGTTTCGGTAAAGCAAATGCTACTTCCATGCGAAAAGTGGCAATGACGCCTAAGAACATCACCAGACGTGAAAACACAGAGAAATAACTCATGTCTTCTGCCGTATAAAGTCTTGTGATCACAGGCGAAACCACAAAGGAGATCACTTGTGCCAAGATCGTACCTGAAGCTAGTGTAGCAACAGATGTAAAAAACTCTGATTTGCGTAATTTCTTGATCATTTCAAGACGAAAGAGAGGTATTCCTCTACCCCTTCTTCAAAAGTATACAACGGAGTATATCCTAAATTCGTCTCCATTAAATGCGTGGAAGCCAAAGAATCTCGAATATCACCTGCTCTTGGCGGACCATAGATCAAAGCATGCTTCGGGCTTTTATTTCTAGAGATCAACCCGTCCTCCAATGCATGAATGACTTCGTTCAATGTTAAACTTCTACCACAAGCAACATTATAAACCTTACCGCATGCCTGATTGTTTTCGGTACTTAACGATAACAAATTAGCTAATACTGCATTTTGAACGTAAGTAAAATCGCGTGTTTGGTTTCCGTCTCCATTTACGACTAGCTCACCACCTTCCAACATTTTATCTAGGAATCTCGGTATAGCTGCGGCATAAACACCTTCCGGATTTTGATGAGGTCCAAAGACATTGAAATATCTCAAACCGATCGTTTCGATTCCATGCAATTGGTGGTACACCCCTGCGTATTGTTCATTCAATTGCTTGGTAACGGCGTAAGGCGAAAGGGCTTTTCCTTCATCTCCCTCTCGTTTCGGAGAAGCAATAGAATCTCCATAAACGGAAGAAGAACTAGCATAAACAAAACGTTTGATTCCTGCCTCTTTCGCTTCGTGCAAGATCGTTAGGAATCCGGTAGCATTTACGGCATGTGTTTGCAGCGGAAATGCGATGGAGCGCGGAACTGATCCCAACGCCGCTTGATGCGAGATCACATCGATATCTTTCAAGATAGCTCGATAGGTCGTTGGATCGCAAATATCTCCTTGAACGAAGGTGTATCCTGAACGGTCCTTAAAACGCTCTACATTCGCTACCAATCCGGTTTCCAAATTATCTAAAACAACAACAGAGGCCCCTATTTTCAATAGGGCCTCTGTTAAATTTGAACCAATAAATCCGGCTCCTCCGGTAACTAGTACACGCTTACCTTTCAGAGAGGCCACAGATTCTGGATATCCTTTCATTATTTTGCGTAATTGACAGATCTTCGTTCACGGATAACCGTTACTTTTACTTGACCTGGGTAAGTCATTTCAGTTTGGATCTTCTGAGAAATAGCGAATGACAATTCATCAGCTTTCAAATCGGAAACTTTTTCAGATTCTACCATTACACGCAACTCACGTCCAGCCTGAATTGCGAATGCGCTTGAAACTCCGTCATAAGACAGGGCCAAGTTCTCCAATTCCTTAATACGCTTGATATATGATTCGATCACCTCGCGACGTGCACCAGGACGTGCACCAGAAATGGCATCACATACTTGAACGATCGGAGCGATCAATGTAGTCATTTCAACCTCATCGTGGTGAGCTCCGATAGCATTCAACACATCCGGTTTTTCACCGAATTTCTCGGCGATCTTCATTCCCAAAATAGCATGTGGCAATTCTGGCTCTTCATCCGGTACTTTACCAATATCGTGAAGCAACCCGGCACGTTTCGCCAATTTCACATTCAATCCAAGTTCTGCGGCCATGATCGCACACAAGTTTGCTACCTCACGGCTGTGTTGCAACAAGTTCTGTCCGTAAGATGAACGGTATTTCATACGTCCAACCATACGCATCAGCTCAGGATGCAATCCATGAATTCCCAAATCGATACATGTACGACGACCAGTTTCCGCAATCTCTTCGTCTAATTGACGCTTCGTTTTAGCAACTACTTCTTCAATACGAGCCGGGTGAATACGTCCATCCGAAACCAATTGGTGCAATGCCAAACGAGCAATCTCGCGACGAACAGGATCGAAACAAGAAAGTATAATGGCTTCCGGTGTATCATCTACAATGATTTCCACTCCGGTTGCTGCTTCCAAAGCACGGATATTTCTACCCTCACGACCGATAATGCGTCCTTTCACCTCATCAGAATCAATGTTAAATACGGATACCGCATTCTCCACTGCCTGTTCAGATGCAACACGCTGAATCGTTTGAATAACGATTCGCTTCGCCTCACGATTGGCATTCAATTTCGCCTCCTCTGTAATTTCCTTGATATGGGCCATTGCTGCGGTTCGTGCTTCATCCTTTAATGATTCCATCAAGAGATTTTTAGCATCTTCCACAGACATGCCTGTAATCTTGGTAAGCTCTGCAACGCGCTTTTGATGCATCTTTTCCAATTCCTGGTGTCTTACTTCATTCACTTGGATTTTCGCCTCTAGTTCGCTTTGCAAACGCTCGGTTTCTTTTTCTTTTTTAGCAACTTCCTCCATTTTTTGAGAAAGCGACTTTTCTTTACTTTTTGCTTTGTCCTCAATAGACTGGACACGACGCTCGCGATCTTTAACCGCTTCTTCGTGCTCTTCCTTCAATTTCAAGAAGCGTTCTTTGGCCTGAAGGATCTTGTCTTTTTTCATAGACTCTCCTTCCAATTCTGCTTCTTTAATAATCTGTTCTCTTTTTTTCTTTAGTAAGGTCGATTGGATCACAAAGGTCGCTACTCCGCCACCAATCAATCCTATCAACGCTCCTATAATTACTTGTACCATACGAAAATTAGTTAATAAAAAAACCCACTGCTTGCGGGACTTATTGCGCAAACAAGTGGGTAAATGAGAGGAAGGAGTTCCTGTTTATACCAATCCCTCCAGATCTTCTGCTAATTTTTGCAAGGCAGCGTTTGTTTCACTGAAGTCGACCGTTGTAGCCACAGGCGCCGTACTTTTAACACCTTTGGTCGACAACTGTAAAGCCGTCATAGCCAACAAATCTTGCATATCTCGGACAGCAAAGTTTTCTTGCAATTGTTTGATTGCACGGTTGATATCATCCGCAGCACGCTGTACCTTTTCCACTTCCGTTTCTTGAACGGTTAGCGGATAGGTCCTTCCAGCTACAACTACTTTCAATGATACCTTAGCCATTTGCTATTTTTAATTGTTGAATGCAGAAATCAATCTCTTTTACCAATCCGTCTATCTCCAGGTCATTAATTTTAACCGGAGTAACAGACTCTTGTTCGCGTTGTTCGGTCAATTTTGATTGCACAACATTCAATTCAGTTTGTAAGGACTGAATAGTGCTTTCTTGTTGTTCAACCAATTCATTCAGACGAGAAATCTCTTGCAACATAGAAGACGATCGCTCACGCTCAGTCACCAATAGTTGGTGTAACTGTCGCGATTTCGCTGCAATACGTTCTATATGATTTTTGATTTCCGGTGTCATCCGACAAGCATTTGTACAAAATTAGCAGCATAAACCATTAAAACAACAATTTTAATGGCTCATGTTTGTAAAACTGCAAAATTTTATCGTTTAAACGTGATGTTACTATTCGCTCCTGTATCTCCGTTTCTCTTCAAACGCATCAAATCTTTCTTGATCTCAACTACTTGCCAATCATCAGCCAAGTATTCCAGACCACCTTCCGCCAAGAAACTCAAATACAAAATTGCAGGATCCTTGTTCAAGCCAACTTCCCAGGAACCACTCGATAAAAAATTTCCCGGACCACGAACAATGGCACCGCCTTCTTCACCAAAACCAAAGGTATATCCTGAATAATTATCCAAAACCGATTCCCCATCAATTGTAAATGAAGTAAGTGTCCAAGAACCATCAACAATCAATCGCTCCACTTTGCGTGGTGTTGTATATTTCGAACAGCTGTTGCTAACAATGAGTAGTAGCGCCACAACTGCAAATAACCATTTTTTCATTTGCACCTTGATTTTTCGCAATAATACGTCATTTTATTCATTTGGTTGCATTTTCAAAGAAATTGTACTAAGCAAGGTATTCGCTCCTTTAAAAACTACGTTTACCAACTGAACGTCAGCTTGTTGCTTTTGAATCGCTAACCAGCCATTTTCCTCAGCCAATACACGAACCTGGATTAACTCAAATCGCGTTTTTGCTCTTGAAATCTCTTTAGCCGAAAGCACGTATTTTTTTCCTTCGAAATCCACTACAGCATCAACAGGTACGGCGCTTAATTTTTGCTCTTCCAAATGAATTCTTGCCTGAACATAGGTCCCTGAAAGCAAGTCGGGTTGTTCAGTTTCCAAGTGACAATGCACCTTCACACGACGATCCGTTCCGATAGCTTTTCCAATTAAGTAAATTTTTGCTGCATACGGTTTATCCACGCCATTTAATGTCAATTCAACGCGCTGGCCCAGGCGAATGAATGGGATATCTTTTTCAAAAACGAATAATTCGATATGCGTGTGTTTCGTATCAATCACTTCCATTAAAACCTCGGAAGGTCCTGCGTATTTACCAACTTCAGCAAACATTCCAGTTACAACACCATTGAACGGTGCTCGAACCGGAACTTTCCTAACAAATTTTCCCTGTTGAACGGCAGCTGCGCTCAATCCTGCCAACTCAAGTTTAAGTTTTAAACCTTCAACTCGTGCCCGACCGCTCTGGTAGCTCGCCTGAGCCAACTGCAAGGCTTTTCCACTATTCGCTCCTTGCGTACCTAGCTCTTTTTGGCGTTCATAATCCGCTTTCAAATACTGTAATTGGCTGTAAGCATCCATGTAATCTTGTTGCAATTGGATCAATGCAGGGTCTTCAATTGTCATTAGAACTTGACCTTTCTTCACATTCATCCCATCCAAAACACTCACAGAAGATACAAAACCACCGAATGGAAAACTGATCGCAGTTTTATTCGTTGGGGGGATCTCTACGCTTCCATTAACAACGATCGTTCCTCCCATGAGCTTTTGTTCTACTTTACCCAATTCGATAGCATTGCTCTTGATTTGAGCCTTGCTCAACTCAACAACAGTTGATTCGGTTTTCGGTTCCTTTGAGCTCTTTTCAGTATTGGTCGCTTCACTGCTGCAACTTGCCATGAGTAATAGCAAGAGGCTATATAAAATGCTTTTTTTCATCACTTATTGATTTAAATAATTGAATTCTAGTAATAATACGTTTGCCAAACGGGTTCTTTCCAACTGGAGCAACTGCATTTGGATCCATTGTTCTTTCTGAATAAGAATACGGTCAACGGTTAACTCTCCCTTCTCGATCGCAAATTGTAATTGATCTTGGATTTTTTGTGCAGTTGGCAAGTTAGTGTTTTCCCACAGCTGCTGTTGATCATATAAGATCTGCCATTCAGCGCGGATAGCATTCAATCTGTTCAACAATTCCAATCTTCGCTGCTCGGCAGTATTACTGGCCTGCTTTACCGCAAGTTCTTGTTGCTGAATTCGGCTATTTTCAGCGCGCATGAATATGGGTATGGAAACACCGGCTTGTACTCCCTGGAAACGGTCGCTTGCAGTAAAACTCACATCCTGACCATTGATATTCTGTGTTCCAATCAATGTTTGATTGAAGTAACCAACCGAGATCAGCGGTAAACGCTGTGCCTTCATCAGTGCTTTCTCGGCATCCAGTTTAGCAGTTTGCTGATATTCCATACGCACAAGCAGGGCTGAATCTGCATTATTCACCGCATTTTGAAACAGTAAGAATGGATAATTCGTTTCAGATAAAACGATCGTATCCTTGGAGAACATCAAATTTTGCAACTCTTGATAGGTTTGCACTTTTTCACGTTGCAAATCTGCAAGTTGCTGCTCCAATGGAATGATCGACAAACTCACAAGTCCAGCTTCAAGGTCAGATCGCTCCCCATTTAAGGCTTGAAAACTCACGATATTTTGCACCTTTTTGTAGGACGTAAGCGCTTCTCCCAACTGCTTTTCACGATACGTTAAATAAAGCAAATAATCGTAAGTGCTTCGAACAGAAAGCTCTAATTGATGGGCAATCTGCAAGGCTTGTAATTTGCGGAGCGCCTCATCCTCTCTTCCGAAACGCTTGGCTTTCGAAAAGATCGTTGGAAACGGAATTGCCTGTTTGATCGAGAAATTGTTGTCGTTCTTCACGGCTGAATTATACTGACCGATCATCGCACTCAATTCTGTTTGAGGGATACTTACCGATGCTCGGGAAGTCAACGCTGCTTGTTCAATTCCCAATTGCGCATTGAGTATTGCCGGATTTGACTTCAAGGCCTTCCCAACGCACTGATCCACGGTCATCGTGTTTTGTCCGAATAGGGAACCCGATAAGAACAGAATCGGTAAAATGACTTTCAAATGATTGTGTTTTTTCTTGGAAGAGATCATTCCTTTTTTGGTTATCAAACTATACATGATTGGTAATAAGAACAAGGTAAGGAAGGTGGCTGTAACCAATCCTCCGATCACTACAGTCGCTAATGGTTTCTGAACTTCAGCTCCACTTCCGGTAGACAAGGCCATCGGTAGAAATCCTAAAGATGCAACCATGGCAGTCATCAACACCGGGCGCAGACGTTGTTTTGTACCCAGAATGATGACGCGGTAGATCGAAAGCGGATAACGCTTGCGCAATTCATTGAAGGCTGCCACTAACACAATTCCGTTTAGCACGGCTACACCAAAGAGAGCAATGAAGCCAACACCCGCTGAAATGGAGAAAGGCATATCACGAAGCCATAAAGCAAATACGCCACCAATTGCAGCAAGTGGAATTGCCGTAAAGATCAAAATGGCCTGTTTTATATCCTGGAAGGTGATGAATAGTAAGAAAATGATTAGGAAAAGAGCCAAAGGTACTGCAATTGCTAAACGCTCTTTTGCTTTTTCCAAGTTCTTGTAACTACCCCCATATGTAGCGTAATAACCGGTTCCAAATTTGACTTGGGCTTCAACTTTTGCTTGTAATTCTTTCACAATACTTTCCACATCTCTACCCCGCACATTGAATGCAACTATAATTCTGCGTTTCGCATCATCTCGCTGAATTTGATTCGGACCATTTTCCTCGGTTACCTTGGCCAAAACTCCGATTGGAATAGATTGACCTTCCTTATTTAATATTGTCAGGGAGTGGATGTCTTCAACCGTTTTTCTGCTTGCAGCATCCAAGCGAACAACCAGATCAAAACGTTTTTCTCCTTCATAAACTTGACCAGCAGAAGACCCTGCAAAGCCCATGTTCACGGCGCGATTGACATCTTCAACACTCACCCCGTATTGTGCCATAGCTTGTCTGTTGTAACGAATCACGATTTGAGGCAATCCGGTCACTTCTTCTACATAGATATCCGCTGCACCATGAATTGTTTGAGCAATTGCTCCTACTTGTTTTGCATAACGCATCAATTCATCTAAGTCTTCTCCATAGATCTTAACAACAACATCCTGTTTGGCACCAGCCATCATTTCATTGAAACGCATTTGAATCGGTTGTTGAAAACCAAATGAAGCTCCCAGAACCTCTTCTTCAAGTTTCTTCTGCATGAGAGCCGCCAGGTCATCACGATTATTTGCCTTTTTCCACTCATGTTTATCCTTTAGAATTATCATTAAATCACAAGCTTCCATAGGCATAGGATCTGTTGGGATTTCGGCTGTACCAATCTTTCCCACACAAGTAATGACTTCATCTGGGAAGTTCTTTTTCAAACAAGCTGCAGCACGCAAGGAGATATCCCGGGTATCTTCCAAAGAGGTTCCCGTAGGTGCACGCATTTCTACCGCAAAATCACCTTCGTCTAGTGAGGGGATAAACTCTGCTCCCAATTGTCCAAACAACCAAATTGCCAATGCAAATAGCCCTACAACGGCAATGATCACTATTTTTTGCATCCGGATCATACGCAAGAAAAATGGCTTGTATACCCGTTGGATGACATGAACCAGTTTATCTGAAAAGGTATCCTCTTTCAGCGG
Organism: uncultured Fluviicola sp.; assembly: GCA_964383785.1. Lineage (GTDB taxonomy): Bacteria > Bacteroidota > Bacteroidia > Flavobacteriales_D > Crocinitomicaceae > Fluviicola. The sequence goes on along the minus strand of CAYLJB010000058.1, from coordinate 10,546 downwards.
CTTTTTACTGAGAACCAGTGAGGAGATCATCGGAACATAGGTCAAAGACAAGATAAAGGCTCCGATAATCGCGAAGATGACTGTTTGTGCCATTGGAGCAAACATCTTACCTTCAATACCTACTAGGGTCAATAAGGGAAGATAAACAATCAAAATGATGATCTCACCAAAGGCTGCACTTTTCATAATTCCTTTGGCAGAACGTTCTACATCTTGATCCAATTCCTTTTGAGACAGGACATTTTTATTCCTTCTGGCCACCAAGTGATGCAGCGTTGCTTCTACAATGATCACTGCTCCATCCACGATCAATCCAAAGTCAATTGCTCCCAATGACATCAAGTTTCCGGACACGCCGAATACATTCATCAATGAAATTGCAAACAACATCGAGAGCGGAATCACAGAAGCAACTATCAATCCAGCACGAATGTTTCCCAGAAGCAAAACCAAAATAAAAATAACGATCAATGCCCCTTCGACCAAGTTTGTTGAAACTGTATTGATGGCACGATCAACAAGTTTTGTTCGATCAAGATAAACTTCGATCTCAACTCCCTCCGGTAAGGTTTTTTCAATTTGAGCCATTCGCTCTTTAACATCTACAATAACACTGGAAGCATTTGCGTCTTTCAACATCAACACAATTCCTCCAACTGCCTCACCTTTGTCTGCATTCGTAAGGGCTCCGTAACGAATAGCAGAACCAATTTTCACTGTTGCAACATCTTTAACAAGGACCGGGTATTGATCACGGGTTGCTAAAGGAATTGCTTCGATGTCTGCTATCGTGCGCGTCAATCCTTCGGAACGGATATAAAATGTTGTACCGGATCTGGTAAGATAAGATCCACCTGTATTGCTGTTGTTTTTTTCGAGCGCATCGAACATATCTTGCAGATGGATATTGAATCGCTGTAAATCGGCGGTGCGAACAGCTACCTCATATTGTTTCAGTTTACCTCCAAATCCGGAGACATCAGCTACACCTGGTGTACCAAGCAATTGCCGACGAACGATCCAATCTTGAATGGTACGCAATTCAGTAGCATCATAGGTTTTTTCATAGCCTTTTTTTGGTTTAATGATGTACTGAAATATCTCACCAAGTCCTGTAGAAACAGGCGCCATAGTTGGTTCACCAATTCCTGCTGGAATTACGTTTTTGGCCTCAACCAAGCGCTGATTTACTTGATCGCGTGCCCAGTACACGTCGGTTTCATCTGAAAAAACGATGGTAACAACTGAAAGTCCAAAACGAGAGAACGATCGAATCTCTTCAATTCCGGGTATGGTTGCCATCGTTTGTTCGATGGGATAAGTAACCAAGCGCTCAATATCTTCTGCTCCTGAAGAAGGAGCTGTAGTGATCACTTGTACTTGATTGTTTGTGATATCTGGAACTGCATCTACCGGTAGCTTCTGATAAGAAACTACTCCCCAGACTATGAGTCCCAGTACTCCAATACCAACGATTAACTTATTGGCAATGGAGAACGAAATAATTCGATTCAACATGAAATTTGAAATTAATGGTATAAATCACGGATACAGGAAAATCCTGTGAATAGGCCAAAGCCTGTGCTTCACTGAGAAGCGCTTACACCAATTGAGGTGGTATCCAAATAGATGCAGGTCTTGTAAGCAAGGATTGTTCCTCACGAATTACCGGTTTAGAACGGCTAAAATCTGCAATGGTTTCTTCCGTTTGAATGGCCAAATCCGGGTGGATTGGGTGAATCATCAAGGAAACGGAAATTTGTTGTGTTTTGAATGGTAGGTTTTGATGTTTGGAATCAGTCGGAAGATCTTTCGACAAATAATGTTCAAAGACGAAGGATTTCAACTCTGAAACTGTCCAGTCTGTTCCGAAATGTTCCTCGACATGACCTAAGAGATTTGGCAACTTAACCAATTGAATTCCTTGCATATTCGGAGCCATGGACCCAATAAAGATCCACACAGATAAGAATATGAAGGTTAATTGTTTCATTATGCTTGACTCATCGGTCCACCAAAATTCATTGGAGGAAAACTTCCAGAATCAGAATCAACGATAGTTCCGTTTTGTTGCTCGTAACGGTGAATATTTTCGGCTAAAGCTTTCATCAATCGTTTTGCATTTTGTGGCGACATGATCACGCGTGAGCGTACTTTAGCTTTGGGCATCCCCGGCATCATTTGAATGAAATCCGTAACGAACTCAGCCTGAGAATGTGTAATTACCGCTAAGTTTGAATAAACTCCTTCCGCTAACTCCTCAGATAACTCGATGTTGATATGATTCTCATTGTTTTCCATGATTCGAAGTTACACACTTTTTTCACCTTTTGCGCGATTTTGGCAAATATTATCATTCCTTGAAGCCTTTTGGTACTTTTGCAAGAGATGAGCACAGAAAAGAAGCAGTTAACATGGGCCATGATCCTGAGCATGATCGTTTGGGGAATTTCCTGGCCTTCAAACGGTGTACTCACCCATTTTGGAAGCCCCACGGCACTTGGAGTTTTTCGTTATGTATTTGTAATTCTAAGTTTACTGCTTCTATTGTTCATTCTCAAAATTCCTTTGCGGATCAAAAGAGAAGGTATCTTATTTATTCTTGCGGCCGGAATGCTGATGGCGGTGTACAACTTCACGTTCTTACAAGGATTGCATGAAGGATCACCCGGGGCAGGTGGAATTTTAGTAACAACCTTAAATCCGATCATTGCCTATGCGTTGGGCATGTTGATAGATTGGAAGAAACCCGGGAAGTTTGAATTCATTGGCTTAGCCTGTGGAGTGCTTGCAGGACTTATTTTACTGCGGGTTTGGGAGAACAGTTCTGTTTTTCTGGATGGAGGAAATATCTTCTTTTTATTAAGTGCGCTTATTTGGGCGGTCATGAGTAAGTTCACCGCTGGGTCCTCAAAATATGGGTCGCCATTTGCCTTTACCTGGTGGATGTATGTAGTGACTTTGGTTTCCATTTTACCGTTTGCAGAAATGGAAGAGGTAGTAGCGCTAACGGCTTCCACAGAAGTGCTCTTTTGGGGGAATTTGTTGTTTGCCAGCATCATTACGACAACATTAGCAACCACCGTTTACTTTTATGCCACTGCTAAGATCGGTGCGGAGAAAGCAAGCAGTTTTATTTTTACGGTCCAATTCAGTGCTGCACTATCTTCCTTTTTGATTTTAGGAGAAAAGATCGAATGGCCAACAATCGTTGGAGGGTTCATCGGAATTCTGGCGGTTTGGTTGATAAATAGGAAGTAAATTCTCTTTTCGATTTCCGAAGTAATTATCCCGATTATTTATAAGTTCAAAATATTCCATTACCTTTCGTGGACTAGTAATAAAACTGCTTTCACGAGGTGGCTATGCGCGAAATGGAATTCACCTACTTATTGTTGATTCCTCTAGTAGGGTTCATTTTGATGTTTATTCTAAACAAAAGAACCACTTGGGCTATTATTCAGGATTCCAGAATCACTCGGGTTATTCATTACTATCTGATCTATTTATTTGGAATTTCTTTGGCAAAGACAAATGCGAATGATATTCTTCAACATTATTCGTTACATATCATAAGAGAATTGCTCTTCTTTATCGCGTTGTTCATGGCAGCAATTTTTGCAATTGTTACCAATAACCACTATGACAAATCCATTGATGAAATCTCAAACCCAAACAGACCATTAATCAGGGATAATCATTCATTGAAAGTTTATCTGTTAATTGGAGTTCTAAACTTATTGTGCAGTATTATTATCAGCCTTTTTCTTGGAATTGATTACGTGATTATTATCGTTGGAATCTCCTTCATATATTTTGTTTACTCGTGTCCTCCCTTACGACTCAAACGCTTTGTATTCCTGGCAAAACTGCTCATCGGACTGAATCATTTATTGATTTGTATCGAGGCTTATCAGATAGCAGGAGGAGCATGGAAAGAATTTCCGGTTTTTTGGACTGTTTTCCTGGGGATCGGCATTTCATTACTCGCAAACATAATCGATATAAAAGATGTTGACGGAGATCAAAGGGCAGGCATAAAAACACTACCTGTTTTGATAGGTATTCCAAAGACCAAATTATTCCTGGCTGTTGTGATACTAATGACCTACACGGCATTGATCTGGCATTATGAAATCCTACTTATCCAATTAATTATTGCGGTTACAGGACTAATTCATCTTTCGATCTTATTGATATCATCGATAAATGACAAATGGTTATTCCTGTTTCATAATCTCTTGTTTGTAGGGCTGAATGGTATCCAGATACTCTCATTAACTAACTTTTAATTCATGAAAAAAGTAGTACAGATCATTTTGGTATTTTGGGTTGGTTATTTGAATTCTCAAACTATTTCGGTTTCTACAATCCAGGAATCCCTAAAAAAAGGAAATGCGTTTTTATTAAATGAACAATTACCAGATGGATCATTTTCAGATAGTACGAATGGACTATTCAACACATGGGAAACAATCGCAGTAACGAAAGCCTTAATACTGTCATTCGGACCAACAGACCCGTTGATTCAAAAGTCGCTTTTTTGGTTGAAGACGCAGGAGAACGCAGATGGATTGATTTGCCATAACATAAGGTGTAAAGGCGGTGTATGTCTTGAGACAAGCGCATTATACCTGCAGTTACTAAATATTTCAGGAGACACGACCGGGATTAATGGCAAATTCAAGTCACTTAGTTCGAACCAGCTTGAAAGCGGCTCTTGGGATATATTGAATCCGTATGTTAAGGGAGACAAAAATTATGTCAGTATACCTGCATTCATGTTAAACACAGCATTTTACTTGCACTCAAACGTGCCCAATCAAAATCTAGCACTTGATTTTATTCAAGATAATTTTTCAGAAAATGGTTTTCCATGTAATTGGGAATATTATGGCACCCCAACCTACGCGATCTGGCAAGGCTTATGCATTGCTAAACAACGAACTGATTTTTACACACAAATCAAGCAATTTATTATCAAAAATCAACTTCCAAATGGATCATGGAATTTCCAGGAACGTAATCAGGGAAATCCACATATAAGTTCAGAACTTGAAACGGCATTTGTTTTACGTGCCATGATCCAGTGTGATGATGTAGAGCTGAAACCTTACATTGATAAAGCATGTGCTTTCTTACTTTCAAAACAACTTCCAACAGGTGCTTGGGATGGCGGCAGATTTCCAATTGAAAACAAGGAATATCAAAAATATGAGTACCTTTTATGTACCTCTCTGATTACGGAATCACTCTCTAAATTGATCAAAGAATGAAACGTATTGTGTTTTCCTTGTATGTGATCTCATTTTGGATAATTTCCGGCTGTAGCGCGTTAAAAATAGAAAGTCCTAAAGATTCGAATGAAGCTCACTTTATACAACTCATCAATTTTATTCCTTATTCAGCTGAAGAATCTTCCAATGAATCGTTACTAATCAATCAATATTCCAACGAGGAGTTTCAGCAACTTCAAATAGAATTAAGTACAGGAGGTAAATTCTATCATTATCTAGAAGATTCATTACCCATTCCAGATTTTCATAAACTCCCGTTTGTGTATGCCATCCCTTCTAATTCAGTGACACTTTCCAATAAGCTATTCATCAAATATTCCAGTAACGAACTTATCGTTATTGACCCGATTGGCGGAAAGAGAAAGTACCACTATTCCCGATTAAAAGCTATTAATTCATCCAGAGATAGCTCATTTCGCTACGTCATTCACGGCAATGCCTTTCAAAAGAATAAGAAGTTGAAAGGAGTGCTATTTAGCACTTTTTTTTGGGATGAAAATAACTTATTAAGCAGAGTCCATATTTCAGACTTCATTCATTTGTCCATACTAACTGCTGAACTGAAACCTATTCATTTGTTTCTAGAAAAAAATCAACAAAACAAAATCGTTAGACATCTTGAATCTATTCCTGAAAAAGTTCAAATAACTTCATGGACTTCGGATAGTTTATTTCTGAAACTTGATGACATACACCTCGGCCTTAAACTTCCGGAACAAGTAAATTTAAAGAGCCTTTCACAAAGTAATTTCTCGGTCAACGGCTTTCGTGGAATCATTCATCGCTTATGAAAACATCCAAATTAAACTCATTTTTTAAGATTGCTGTTGAAACTCTCGAGCAAGAAAGAGCACCATACAGTAGTTATTTTTTGCTGTACCTCGCCATACTAGGGATTCGATTAACATTGGAGTTTTTTTCCAATCAACGATTATTTCGTTGGGAAGACGCATTGCACATTGGATTGTGGTTTACGGTCATCGTACAAGTATTCATCGTCCTGCTACAAGCTTTTTCCGGGGAACAAATGCAGCGAGTGGTTCGAACCGTTATTTGCTCTTTTTCCATTGCATTGACAGCACCGATAATCGACCTTATATTATCACACGGCCATTTATCAAGGATGAATTACCTTTCAGTTCATTCCTTCTCAGATGTCATATATTCATTTTTCACACTTGGAGGAGCAAGTCTAACGCGCGGGGCAACGATAGGTATACGCATTGAAATCGTACTATTGATTTTTGCAAGCTTTAATTACATTCGTATCAAAAAAGGTAGTGCTTACAGGGCTTTATTGGGCACTTTTGTGATCTATACTTTTCTATTTATTTCGGGTTTGATTCCTCAAATCATCCTTTTTATCAATGAGCTTTTTCACTTACAGTTTCAGTCAGACGACTTATCCACGATTAATTTTCTTCTTGTTTTAAATATTCCCCTTTTTATTGCGATTATTTTCAAGCTTATCCCGAGGAGTGAATTTGGCATTAGATTTTCAATGAGAGCTTTCATTAAATTATCAATCTGGCTTTCGTTATTTGCGATTGGATGTGTTCAAGCACATTATAACTATTCACAAAACTGGAGTTTAAACCCATCCACCATTTTTCATTTTCCCCTCGTTATATTGAGCATCTTGCTGATTCTCATTTGGGACGAACAAAAAATCGGATATCAATCGACTCGTTCAGCTTCTATCCTTCTTCTGGCCATTTTGATTCTTACCCTTGTCTGTAGCTTTCAATTGTTTTTTATTGGCTTACTTATTTGGTCTTGTACTTTCATTTTAAACAACGATCCTTTAAAATTCAAACATGTAAGGTTCCTCAACCCTCTTTTTTCGGCATTTCAAACTACTTCTTTTGTATTGTTTGGATTTGTGTTTTTCGGCGCACCTATGATCGGAATTGATACAATTTTACTTTCATCCATTTTAATTACTTCATTTTCAATATATTTATCTCTAGACTTCAGGTCCAAAAACGCTATACATGAAAACTAAAATCTGGTCCCTACTGCTCGTTCAGACAATACTGATTCAAGTAACAATTCAAGCACAAACCACTATTTGGTCCGAAAACTTTAACAATGGTTGTTCCGCCGGTTGTCTGGCAAACGGGTATAACGGTTGGACAGTTCAGAATAATGTCGGTGGAACAAACGGAGGCAATCCGAATATTTGGTACATCAGTTGCGCCGAAGAGGGTATCGCTCCTCCTGGGTGCGGATCAACATGTATTGGTGATGCGACCCTGCATATTGGCGCCGATGCAGGATCGGGGGGTGATATGGGCGCAAGTTTTAATGAAACAGGAGCCGCAAATGCCACATTTCGTATGGCCGTATCCCCTACAATTAGCACTGTTGGATTTACCAATATTACTTTAGCTTTTGATTTTATTGCCTACGGGAGTGCAGCTTGTTCTGATGACAGACTTCAATTAAGATTGAGTTCTGACAATGGGGCTACTTGGCCGGTAGGTCTGCAATATTGCTTGAGTAGTGTTTGCTGTGGAGCTTGCAATGGTTATAGTCAGGGGCAATGGACTCTATATACTTTGGCTTTACCAGCCGCTTTCGAAAACAATCCGAACGTACGCATTGGATTTCATTGGAGAAACAACGGAAACGGGTCTGGAACCGATCCCAGTGCTGCTATAGATGATGTGCGGCTCACTACCCCTACTGGATTGGGGGTTAATCTTTTAGACTTCAACGCTGAGCAGATAAAATCAAATGTTAAGCTTAACTGGAAGGTAGTTAATGAAAAGGATTTCTCCCATTATGAATTAGAACGATCTGTAGACAATATCACCTTTACAAGAATCTATACTCAGCAAGGAAATTGTACAGGTCAACAAACCTGTTCATATAGTCATACTGATGATGCTTTAACCCAAACAACTTATTACCGTTTAAAAATGGTTGATACAGATCTTGCCGTGAGATACTCTAAGGTTATTTCGATTTCACCGTCAGTTCAAACCAGTACTTATTATAGTATTGTATCCAATTATGCCGATCAAGAAAATTTGTACGTGAATATCGCAGCTAAAAGAAAAACAACTGCGAAGTTCGTGTTATACAATGTTTCCGGAATGGCCTTGATAACAAAAAGCGATGTTGATTTGTTGATTGGTCAACATGAATACAACCTACCATTAAATCACTTGCGAAAGGGAGTTTACATATTGAAAGTATATACAGAGGATAATTGCGAACTTACCTGCAAATACATTTACGAATAATCCATTCTGATCAAAAAATATTCAAGCAAAAGAAAAATCCCCGAGCCAGTAGGCTCGGGGATTTTTCTTTTAATCGATATAGAATTAAGCTTGTATAGCTTCCAATTCTTCTTTGTTTGCAACGATCACTTTCTGGAACTTGCGAACACCTGTACCAGCCGGGATCAAGTGACCAACGATCACATTCTCCTTCAATCCTAACAAGTGGTCTTCTTTTCCTGAAATTGCAGCTTCGTTCAATACTTTCGTTGTTTCCTGGAAGGAAGCTGCCGAGATGAACGATTGCGTTTGCAATGACGCACGAGTGATACCTTGCAACAACGGAGTTGACGTTGCAGGAACTGCATCACGAGATTCTACCAAACGCTTATCAGCACGTTTCAATTGAGAGTTCTCGTCGCGCAATCTGCGTGCAGTAACGATCTGACCAGCTTTCAACGTTGTTGAATCTCCAGCATCCACTACTACTTTCATTCCATAGATCGCATCGTTCTCTTCCATGAAATCTGCTTTGTGAACAGATTGTCCTTCCAAGAAACGTGTATCTCCAGCATCAACGATCTCTACTTTCAACATCATCTGACGAACGATTACCTCGAAGTGCTTATCATTGATCTTCACCCCTTGTAGACGGTAAACCTCTTGAATTTCGTTCACGATGTACTCTTGTACTTTCGTAGGACCTTGGATGTTCAAGATATCGTTCGGCGTGATTGCACCATCAGACAATGGTTGTCCAGCACGTACGAAGTCATTCTCCTGTACCAAGATATGTTTAGAAAGTGGCACCAAGTACTTGCGAACTTCACCCGTTTTAGAAGTCACTTGGATCTCACGGTTACCACGCTTGATCTTACCGAATTCAACGATACCGTCGATCTCAGAAACAACAGCAGGGTTAGAAGGGTTACGTGCTTCGAACAATTCCGTTACACGAGGAAGACCTCCGGTGATATCCCCGGTCTTACCGGCAACACGTGGAATCTTCACAAGGATCACACCTTCTTCTACTTTGTCTCCTTCTCCAACAGAAATGTGGGAGTCAACAGGAATATTGTATTCGCGAAGAACTTCTTTCGTTTTCGGATCGATGATGTGGATCGCAGGGTTTTTCTTCTTATCACGGGATTCGATGATCACTTTCTCGGTAAATCCGGTTTGCTCATCCACTTCTTCACGGTAAGTAATACCTTCAATGATAGTTTCGAATACTACTTTACCAGAAACCTCAGAGATGATCACCGCGTTATAAGGGTCCCATTTACAGATCACGTCACCTTTTTTCACTGTCACGTTATTCTCGATAACCATTTCTGCTCCATAAGGAATGTTAGCGGTCATCAATACAACTCCAGACTTCGGATCAGAGATCTTCAATTCAGCTGAACGACCAACTACGATCGTTTTCACTGTGCCATCAGTTCCTTTACGTGTAATTGTACGCAACTCGTCGATTTCCAATTTACCAGCAGATTTTGCTTTCAAATCAGACTCATCAGCGATATTCGATGCGGTACCACCCACGTGGAAGGTACGAAGTGTCAACTGTGTACCCGGCTCACCGATCGACTGTGCAGCGATAACACCTACAGCGTCACCTTCTTGCGCATTGCGGTGTGTAGCTAAGTTACGTCCGTAACATTTAGAACATACCCCACGACGCATTTCACAAGTCAATACTGAACGAATCTCAACTTCCTCGATTCCTGCTTTTTCGATAGCATCCGCTACGCTTTCAGAGATCAACTCTCCTGCAGAAACGATCAATTCTTCCGTTTCAGGGTTGTAAATATCATGAACCGAAGTACGACCCAAGATACGGTCAACCAACGGCTCAACGATATCATCATTTTTCTTCAACGCTGTTGCAACCAATCCACGCAATGTTCCACAGTCTTCTGCATTGATCACTACGTCTTGTGCAACGTCAACCAAACGACGAGTCAAGTAACCCGCATCCGCCGTTTTCAATGCCGTATCGGCCAAACCTTTACGAGC
>CAYLJB010000057.1:0-18743 GCA_964383785.1 uncultured Fluviicola sp. | reverse complement strand
ATCAGGGAAGCAGTATATGTGGTGGAACCAATGTTACATTTACAGCAACTCCAACGAATGGTGGCTCATCTCCTTCCTACCAATGGTTTGTCAATGGTTCTCCGGTAGGATCAAACAGCGCCATTTACTCCACATCCTCATTGATTAACGGAGCCAACATATCCTGTGTACTTACAAGTAGTATTCCATGTGTGAGTAACCCAACGGCTACCAGCAACACGATAAACATGTCAGTGACGACACCGGTTACTCCAGCTGTTTCGATTGCCGCATCCGCAACTACGATCTGTGCTGGAACTTCTGTTACGTTTACAGCAACACCATCCAATGGCGGTGGTTCTCCGGTATATCAATGGTTCGTGAACGGTTCGCCGGTGGGAACAAATAGTGCAACTTTCTCATCAGCAACATTGAATAATGGTGATGCAGTGACTTGTACACTAACTTCTTCCATCGGGTGTGTGACTTCAGCAACAGCGAACAGTAATAGTATCACCATGACGGTAAACGCTTCTGTTGCTACATCGGTGAGTATTACCAGCAGTACTAGCACAACAATCTGTTCTGGAACTTCAGTAACCTTTACCGCAACACCTGCAAATGGTGGCACACCAACTTATCAGTGGTTCGTGAACGGTTCACCAGTTGGAACAAACAGCGCAACTTACACAACAAGTTCGCTTACCAATGGAAGTGTGGTTACATGTCAGATGTCGAGCAGTCTCAGCTGTCCAATTCCTGCAACTGCTACTAGCAATGCTATCACTATGACTGTGAACAGCATTGTAACGCCTACAGTATCCATTTCATCCAATCAGGGAAGCAGTATATGTGGTGGAACCAATGTTACATTTACAGCAACTCCAACCAACGGTGGCGCATCACCAAGCTATCAATGGTTTTTAAATGGATCACCTGTTGGAAGTAACAGTGCTGCCTACAGCAATGCTTCTTTGACAAATAATGATGCAGTAACCTGTACTCTGACCAGTAACGCAACTTGCGTTAGTGTTAGTACCGCGAATAGCAACGTTATCACAATGACTGTGACGACACCGGTTACACCAGCTGTTTCGATTACTGCTTCGGCTACTACCATTTGTTCAGGAACTTCTGTTACATTTACTGCAACCCCTACAAATGGAGGAGCCGCAGATTATCAATGGTTCATAAATGGCGCTCCAGTTGGATCGAACAGTGCTACGTTTACCAGCTCTACTCTTTCCAATGGTAACGTTATTACGTGTCAAATGACATCATCGCTAACTTGTGCAACACCAGCTGCTGTTACGAGTAACGGGATCAGTATGACGGTGAACTCATCTGCGAATCCAACAATCAGTATTAGCAGTAGTGCTTCTGGTGCTATTTGTTCTGGTACGAACGTAACATTTACAGCAAACATTACGAACGGTGGCGCTTCGCCAACTCTTCAATGGTTTGTAAATGGGTCACCAGTTGGTAGTAACAGTGTCACTTATACCAATTCAACTTTGGCTAATGGTGACGTTGTAACGTGTATGTTAACCAGCAATGCTCCATGTATTGCTGTATCAAGTGTTACTAGCAACAGTATCACCATGAGTGTTAATCAAAGCGTTACACCAACCATAACCATTACGTGTAATCCTCAAATGCCAGTTTGTTCAACACAGCCGGTAACATTTACGGCTACCATAACGAATGGAGGTTCAAATCCGTCTTACCAATGGAAGAAAAACGGCCAAAATTATGGAACAAACTCTCCTACGTATAACGCATCCTTGTGGAACGACGGTGATGTATTTACATGTGTTCTAACCAGCAATGCTGTTTGTGCAACCCAAACACAAGTGACGAGTAATTCCATTACGGCAGATGTTGTTAACATTGATGCTACAATTAATGTGAGTGGAAATACAATGACATCTAATCAATCAGGTGCCACTTACCAATGGATCGATTGCACAACTCAATCTTCGATTCCAGGCGCAACTCAACAATCATACACAGCTACGCAAACAGGTTTGTATGCAGTTCAGGTTACGATTGGTAATTGTATGGAAGAGTCGAGTTGTGAATTTATTGATTGGAATGGAACGATCGATCTAGAAGCATCTGGCATTAAAATCTATCCAAATCCTACAGCAGAATTTTTCACACTTGAATTGCCTCAAAACCATCACATGAAATTAGAATTGTACGACATTTCCGGTAGGAAAGTAATGGAACAACAACTAGGAGGTTCAGTTCAGGAAATTGATGTCCGAACATTAGCTAATGGAAGTTACAGAGTCGTTCTAAATGATTCAGGACTTACATTTATCGGTAAACTTATTGTAAATAGATAACCAATCAATGCATAAAAAAAGGGGCTAGTTAGCCCCTTTTTTATTTAGTAAAATTCCTCTATCTAAAATTTACAATCGCTGGCGAATCAGTTGCTCCAATCCGTCAATGAAGCGCGGATGATCGTTTGAACTTGGAACCAACTGTACTTTTTCGCCGCCATGCTCTTCGAACAGTTCCTGGTATTCTTCCCCGATCTCAATGATCGTTTCCAAGCAATCAGCTACAAAAGCCGGACTGAAGGCCAAAACTTTCTTCGCACCGTCTTTCCCCCATTGCTCGATGATCTTATCAGAGAACGGTTCGATCCATTTTTTATCTAATCGCGACTGGAAGCTCACCGTATAATCGCCTTCTTTCAAGCCTAATTTCGCTGCGATCAAACGCGTTGTAGCGTAACAAGTAGCTTTATAACAGAATTTGTTGTGGTCGTTCACTTCCAACTCACACGGCTGGTCTGAACACAATCCATCGTCGTATACTTTATCTACTTGACGTTCCGGCAAACCGTGGTAGGAGAACATGATCTTGTCGTAATCTTTCAGATCGAACTGCTTTGCGCGTTCTACGATCGAATCGATGTAACCTTCATTGTCGTAGAACTGCGAAATGATCTTGATCTCCGGAATCACCCACCATTTTCGGATGATGTTCATTGCTTTTTCAACGGCAGAACCAGTTGAGGCGCTGGCATACTGCGGAAACAAAGGCAAAATGATGATCTGATCGTAATTCGCTTTGCGCATGCGATCCAACACCGAGTCCATGGAAGGATTCTGGTAACGCATGGCCATTTCAACCGTGACATTCTCGGAACCAAAACGCTCTTGCACCAACTTCACCACATTTTGGGTATGCGTGAGCAACGGAGAAACACCTTTACCGAAGTCCCACAATTCCTTGTAAACCTTTGCCGATTTTGGGGCGCGGAAAGGAACAATAATCCCGTTCACCAACAATTTGCGAGGCAACCAAGGAATATCGATCACCCTCGGATCGTTCAAAAATTCGCTGAGGTAACGACGTACATCATTTGTTTTTGGACTATCGGGTGTTCCCAATTGGATCAATAATACTCCTGTTTTCTTATTTGCCATGCTTGCTTGTTTATTGCGGAACAAAAATAAGCGTAAAAAGTTTCGTAGAATCTGAATTCCTCAGAAAGAACGTAAAAACAAAAAAAGCAACCTCTTGAAGGCTGCTTTCTATCATGAATTCTATTTTCTCTTAAATGTGGATCGCGCGGTTGTCGGTCGCAGCTAGGGCTGCTTCTTTCAACCCTTCTGAGAACGTTGGGTGACCGTGACAAATGCGCGCAATGTCTTCTGCAGATGCGCGGTACTCCATTGCTGTTACCGCTTCCATGATCAAGTCTGCAGCACGTGCCGCGATCATGTGTACACCCAATACCTCATCTGTATTTGCGTCAGCCAACACCTTGATGAATCCGCTAGTATCCATAGATGCACGCGCACGACCCAAGGCCTTCATTGGGAACGATCCCGCTTTGTATGCCACGCCTTCTGCTTTCAACTGCTCTTCTGTTTTTCCAACAGAGGCAATTTCCGGCCATGTGTATACAACACCCGGGATCAAGTTGTAGTTAATATGTGGTTTTTGTCCAGCCAAAAGTTCTGCTACAACCACCCCTTCTTCTTCCGCTTTGTGGGCAAGCATCGCTCCGCGTACCACATCACCGATCGCATAAATATTCGGAACCGAAGTTTGCAAATGGTCATTCACATCGATCTGTCCGCGCTGATTCACAGTCAAACCGGCATTTTCCAAACCAAGTCCTTCCGTGTAAGGCTTACGTCCCACTGCAACCAAGCAGTAATCCGCTTCCAACACCACCTCTTCGTCCTTCTTGTTCAAGGCCGTCAATTTCACGCCTTTTCCCGTGTTTTCAACCTTTTGAACGCGGTGTTCCATGTGGAATTTGAATCCTTCTTTTTTTAAGATCTTCGTCAATTCTTTCCCAAGTGCCAAGTCCATAGTTGGCAAAATGTTCGGAGCGAATTCTACCACTTCCACTTGTGAACCCAAGCGAGCGTAAACAGAACCCAATTCCAAACCGATCACACCACCACCTATCACGATCATTTTACCAGGAATCTCCTTCATTTTCAAAGCTTCCGTAGAGGTAATGATGCGGTCCTTGTCCGGTTCCATTCCCGGGAAGAAATTTGGCTTAGAACCTGTAGCGATAACAATGTTTTTCGCTGTAATATTCGTTGAATTGCCCTCCGTATCTTTGATAGCAACTGTGTTTTTATCCACGAATGAACCTACCCCTTGATAAACAGTCACGTTGTTCTTGTCCATCAAAAATTTGATCCCGTTACACGTTTGAGAGATCACCTCTTCTTTACGGGCGATCATTTGAGCTAGGTCGGCCTCCACGTTACTCACTTTGATTCCGTGTGCTTCGAAATTGTGTTTCGCGTTGAAGAAATGCTCTGAAGAATCCAACAAAGCCTTTGACGGAATACATCCCACGTTTAGGCAAGTTCCTCCCAAGGTTGGGTATTTTTCAATCAATGCAGTTTTCAAACCCAATTGTGCGCAACGAATTGCAGACACGTATCCACCGGGACCAGAACCAATGATGGCAACATCAAACGTACTCATAGTGTTAATTTCAAAAATGTGGGCTAAAGTTAGGGATTAATTAATGATGAGTAAACGCAGGATGGAATAATCTGGTGAAAAAATGGTTCGGGGCATGAAATGAGGAAGAAATGGAGGTGAAAAGCTGGGAGAGGGATAGGTTTTTGGGATGAATTTGGGGGAGTGGCGAAATTTTTCGGTCTTCGCAATTTGTCGAATTATAAAATTAGTTGATTAGAGAAATATATAATTCGATAATTCGATAATTCGATAATTCGATAATTCGATAATTCGATAATTCGATAATTACTTAAAATGCCCGCATTTGAATTCTGAAAACCATCATTTTTTAAAATCAATTCAGATTAATGAACTAGTTTTGAATCAAGATCAACAACACACAGTAATGCCCATTCGGATCACGCTTCTTTTTATACTCTTTTTTTCGATTGCGAATTCACTTACCGCACAAGGGGATTATTACCAAATTACGCGTCCGAAAAAAGGAATCATGCAAGGTATGGACACCTTAATTGAGCCCACTTATGATGAAACACGCATTGATTTCGCAACAGAAACGGCCTATGCGCGAATGAATCGAAGATATCGTTTTTACAACTTGAAAGAACGACACTGGTTTGAACATCCGGTTATGGATTCCATTCAGCAGATTTACGAGTATTCACAAATTCCCTATCCGAGAACTTTATATCTGGTACGAAGTGAGATTCAATGGGGCTTGATGGAAGTGACCTCAAAAGGTATTAACATGCTGCTCCCGGCAAGTTACGACTCGATTATTCAACTCAGCAACAATCAGTTGCTGTTTCGAGTTCACTCCAGTCAGCTTTCAGGTATTTACGATATGAAAGAAGGGTGTTTCCACGTTCCCTTGAATCAATATGAGCGCATCGTTGAAATTGAAAACACAGACCTGACGAGGAGACTGGGTAAATCGTATTTGATACAGCTTGGCGGTTTATTCGGTATTACTTCAAACAAAAGTAAGATACTAGAAGAAAAATACCAGAAGATCAATTGGTCTGACGACTTGATTTATTCCCAATATCCAAACGGTAAGGGCGAGGTTCTATTTTACCAGACTAGCAGTCCTTTAATGATATCCAATGTTCATGACCTTCTAACCTACAAAAACACCTATGCTCTAAAGACAGTCAAGTGGGAGATATATCTTTCAAATGGCTCTAAAATAGAGGGCTTACAGGATTTAGACACAGTATATCAATATTACCCGCTCGACGATGCAATTTTTCATTTAT
The DNA here is from genome assembly GCA_964383785.1 of uncultured Fluviicola sp. GTDB lineage: Bacteria > Bacteroidota > Bacteroidia > Flavobacteriales_D > Crocinitomicaceae > Fluviicola. Next base: position 12,525 of record CAYLJB010000057.1, on the reverse strand, counting down.
TTGAAGATCTGGGCGCCGAATACACCTTTGTGTTTGCAGGTAGAAACGATAGTTTGATTATCAAAGAACTCCAAAAGGATCAAATTCAATTCATACAGAATTGCCAATTCGTGCAACAACATCGCTATGGGATTGCAATAAAGCAGCAAGGGAAAGTTGGCTTAGTGGATCTCAGTTTTCGTACAGTTATCCCTTTTGAATACGACGATATCATGTTCTTCGCAAAAAAAGGGCGAAAAAAGTTCTACATGACCCGACAACATAAGCATTGGTCATTTTTCGAAGACTCAACGAAACTTTGGGAATTTGATGCCGACACTATTTTCTACTACAACTTGCAAAACGGACTGATCATTTTGAAACAAGCAGATAAATTCGCTTTATTCAATATTAATAACGGAAAATCAAGCGGGTTTGACTATGACTATATCTTCCAGGCTTATTCCGAGCAAAGCTATTTAGGAAGAATTGGTAAGGAGTATTACAAGTTATTGGATGAGAAAACATCCATAAAAACAAATTACACATTCGAGTCTGAAGGCTACAAATCTTTAGAGGAACTACAAATCGCGCTTTGCGAAGCGCTCAATTCCGGCGATAGTTTGAAAATTCGTGATTTTGCGCGAAAAATAAGTGTCGACTGGAATTCCTACGAAGCATTTGCCTCAGTTAAAGGAGAGAGCAGAGGTATTTTTAGTCAATTTTCAAATGACAAAATCTTGCAAGAAACAACCTTTCATCAAAAAGAAATTAATCGTGTGTTTTCAGAATATGATAAGAGCTATTCGCAGATGACCTGTAGAGGATTTGATGAGCCAAACTATCAAAATGCGTTTGCGCTTGGAAAGCTTCAAATTCAAGGAGTGAATACCCACTTCGTATTCGAAATGGGTGATAAAACACTCAAACTAAGCTTGGGTGAAATATACTTAGTGAATGGTTTTTACAAGTGCATGGGGTCGTTAAAACTGAATCGATTTCATTAAAACTGTTTGAATTTAGCAAAGTTGCTAAGTTCGAAAGTTACAAATTTCAAACAATCCAACATTACGAATTTGCTAAGCAAATCCGCCCTCTACAACTCAAAAATATGCTTCTCTGCGTGGTAGCTTGAACGCACCAATGGCCCACTCTCAACAAAACGGAAGCCCATTTCCAATCCTAACTGCTCGTATTTTGCAAAGCGCTCCGGAGTAACAAACTCAGCGATTGGCAAGTGCTTTGGTGTTGGTTGCAGATATTGACCCAAAGTAAGAATGTCTACACCTACTGCTCTCAAATCCTGCATCGTTTCGATGATCTCTTCTTCAGTTTCTCCTAACCCCAACATAACGCCAGATTTGGTGCGCATCCCTCCTTTTTTGAGGCGAAATAACACTTCCAAACTTCGATCGTACTTGGCTTGGATACGCACAGCTTTGGTCAAACGTCGAACAGTCTCCAAATTATGTGAAACAATCTCTGGAGCTACATCGATGATCTGTTGCAGATTTTCCCATTTCCCAGCAAAATCCGGTATCAAGGTTTCCATGGTAGTTCCAGGACTTTGGTGGCGAACTGCTTTTACAGTAGCGACCCAAATACTCGCCCCGCCATCCTTAAGATCATCGCGATCCACCGAAGTGATCACCGCGTGTTTGATACCCATGGTCTTGATGGAATGGGCAACTTTTCCTGGTTCAAATTCATCAACTGCATCTGGTCTTCCTGTTTGAACTGCGCAAAATCCACATGAACGTGTACAAATATTTCCGAGGATCATGAATGTAGCCGTTCCTTCTCCCCAACATTCGCCCATGTTTGGACAAGAACCGCTCTCACAAATCGTATGCAATTTATGTTCATCCACCAAGGCGCGAACCTTACGGTAGTTCTCACCAGTTGGCAACTTTACACGCAACCATTTTGGTTTTTTAATGCGGATGGAATTCTCGTTCGTTGTGATTTCTTCAGACATATGCCAAATCAATTAAAACCGTAACTTTGCGTATTGGTTTTATTTCCTGCAAAATTACAAAGAAGCATAGAATTTATGGCAACAGCGACAGTAAAATACCTTGGCGATCTGCGCACGGAATGTATACACTTGGGCTCAGGTACAACTATTCTGACGGATGCTCCTGTTGATAACAAAGGAAAGGGAGAAAAGTTCTCGCCTACCGACCTAGTGGCAACTGCTTATGCATCATGCATGATAACCATCATGGGAATCTATTGTAATGAACGAAATATCACATTTACTCATGCAGAAGCTACCGTAACTAAAATAATGGGCACAGGACCACGACGTATTACGGGAATAACGATTTCAGTAGACCTGACAGGAAATAAATGGGATGCGGATACAGCTGAACACGTGATCCGTGCTGGAAAGGCATGTCCGGTTGCCCATTCTGTACACCCCGAAATTGAAATAACATTTGAATTCCATGTATAATGAACGTCAAAACCGCGGAGAACGCAGCGGTAAATTCCAGCGCTCTGACAATCAACGATCATTTGAACGCAAACCAAAAGCGGATGCAGATGATATCATCTACGGAATTCGTGCAGTTATTGAGGCTATTCGCAACAAAGCGGAGATCAACAAGATCCTGATCCAAAAAGGAATAGATAAGTCGCTTTTTGACGAATTGCGGACTGAATTGACCGGCAAGGACTATCAATTACAATATGTCCCAGTTGAAAAGCTAAATAAACTTACGGCAAACAACCACCAGGGAGTGGTTGCTTTCGTTTCTCCGATCGCGTATCAGAACATTGAAGCGTTGTGTGATCAGTGGTTGGCAGAAGGAAAAGAACCTTGTGTATTGGTGCTTGATCGTATCACTGACGTTCGAAATTTTGGTGGTATTGCCAGAACGGCGGCCTGTATGGGAGTTGACGCAATTTTAGTTCCATCGAAAGGCGGAGCATTGATCTCTGCCGATGCTGTGAAAACCTCTGCCGGTGCTTTAAATGCAATCCCGGTTTGCAAAACAGACCTTTTGAAAGACAGTTTGTTCTATTTGCAACAAAGCGGATTTCAGATTGTCGCTTGTACTGAAAAAACGAAAATTTCGGTAGAGAATTATGCCTTTTTCGGGCCAACTGCAATCATCATGGGATCGGAGGAAAATGGTATTTCAAACGACATCATGAAAATGGCTGATGCACGTGTGAGTATTCCAATGGCCGGTACCATTTCTTCCTTGAATGTTGGTGTGGCTGCCGGAATGGTTCTGTTTGAAAGACTTAGACAAATTCGCCACAAATAGTCAATCGCTCATTATGATTCGATTCGTTTGTCTACTTGGAGCTATTCTATTGTTTTCTGCTTTCCAAAAGGATACTGACATCGATGACTCTTCGTGGTGGCTAACAGATCGTGCGCAGCAAAAAGCGGAAAGTCTCGCGTTTAAACATGGTTTGAAAGATACTATTTTACACGTAGCTAGCTCAGACTATCACCTTTGGCTACCTCAAAAACTAACCGGTGATAAACCCCTTTTAATCTTTGTGCATGGCATGGGATTAAATGGAATTGGTCAATGGAAAGAACAAATCGAAGCATTTTCGAAGGATTTTCAACTCATCATTCCTGATTTAGTGGGTTATGCCGGGAGTTCTAACCCAACAAACGCATTTTCGCCTGAAATACAAGCACAGACTTTATATCTCGCTTTGAGAAAATTGGGAATTAATAGCCCGGTAAACCTGGCAGGATTTAGCTATGGCGGATTGGTAGTGGCTACCTTTCATGATCTTTATCCTCAAATGACAAATAGGTTGGCTATTTGTGATGCTCCCGTAAAGTATTTCACAAAACACATGGCAGACAGCATTGTTTCAAGCCGAGGACTCACACATTTTGAACAATTATTGAGTCCAAAAACGAAAAAAGAAACGAAAGAATTCTTCGATGCTGTGTATGGAAAAATGGCCCCTCCGCTACCCGGACCTGTAAGAAAAAAAGCGTCAAAGTATATTTTTACCACCAATGCTGATACAAAACGAAAACAGATGGATCATTTGGAAAAGTTTGCCGAAAACTACGTCGGAAAAGCGTATGATTTAAATTCTTCAAAAACACTATTTTTCTGGGGTGAACGTGATGGGGTCATACCACTAGAAGTCGGTAGAAAATTACATAGAGATTATCCCGAAGCAAAATGGATTACTCATCCAAAGGCAAAGCACGACGCACTGATGACATTTGCAAATGCGTATAACCAAATTCTTTTAGTTCATTTTAATGGAGAATAAATAAAAAAGGGGCAATCCAAAAGCCCCTTTTTATTAAATATATGGTGCGACAAGCTATTCCGTTCCTTTTCGCTTTTCAAGTTCCGCATCAATACGCAACAACTGTTCTTCCAATTGTTTGATCTCAGTTTCTGTTTGTGTGATCTTTTCAGGCTTCATCAGTGCCTTCTTTGTCTTCAACGCCACTTTTCGATTTGTCAACTTGGTATTGCTATCTAATTTCAATTTCTTCAACCCTACTACAGACATTTTTGCCAATTCATCATTGGAAACAATTTTCAAAGCATCCTCATCCTCTTTTTCCTCTCCTTTCTCGTCTTTGTCATCCTCGTCATCATCTGTATGTGCTGATTCTTGCTTTTTCTCTTCTTTGTTTTTTGATTCCGTTTCTTTTGGAGTTTTAACATCCGGTTGCTTTGTCTCAGTTGGAACCGAACTACCCGCGTTTTGACCGTACATAACCCCTGATTTCTTGGCCGCTTTCAAACTTTCCATTTCATCCTTGATCATATCCTCACGCATGCTCAAATCCTCTTTTTCAGCTTTCGTCAAAGGTGTATTTCCTTTAGCAATCATACGGTTGGTCTTATCCAATTTTACTTGAGCCATATCACGATCCAACTCTGTTTCGCGAATTTCATATTGAAGCTCTGAGTATTCTTTGGTACCAGGTGTCGTTTTAGCCAATTTGTCATTCAAGATTTTGATCTTATTGTTCGCGCTAGCAATCTTGTTTTCTTGCATTGCCTTAGAATTCTGCAATCCTTCAGCTTGTGTTTTGCCAGATTCCCAGTCGGCTTGAGCCTGTTCACGATCAGCTTGTTGCTGTGCCTTCTGAGCTTCAAATTGCTTGTCGAATTCGGACTTCTCCTCTTGTTTATTGTTTGACTGACCCATATTATCACCGGATGATCCTGAACTACCATTATCAGAACTTTTTGAACAATCATTCAAGGTAAGACCCCAAGCAGCTTCTAACATTCCACCCATTCCGGATTCATTAACCAATGGTTCGAAATCAAAATCCGCATGTCCGCTACCATTGAGTGTGATGTATCCTTTTACATCCCATTTTTTATCACCATTCGGGATCTTTTTATACCCACTGGCATCCACCGAATTGGAAAGCAAACGCACATAGCCAAATGAAACAAACCCTTTATCATCGGTTTTCCCCTTTCCGATTTCAACATCACCGTGCTTTAAAGTAACATCCCAAAAACACAAGGGAGCACCTTTATAAGTCAATTTCAAGGACACTTTTGTTGAGGATTGACTAAAAGAAACGAGTCCAACTACCAAAAATGCCGAAAACAATAAATATTTCATAATTAAAATTTTTTGCGTCCGATTTTCAAAGACTGTACCAAAGATTAAAAAAGTTTTCTAAAAATTGACATATCAATGAACAATTGGCAGGCAGTTGATCACTTCCGGTAATTCTTCTAAACTTCTCACACGTGGCAAGTCTCTTTCTTTCTTGAATTTACTTTCAGGATCAAAATGGATGGCTGTCCAACCAGCATTTAAAGCCCCATGAATATCCGCCTTCCAATCGTCACCTATCATAACTGCATGATTCGCCTGACAGTGCGTACGTTTCAATGCTTCATCAAAGATCTGTCGGTGGGGCTTAGTAACCCCAATATCTTCACTGCACAAAACGAGATCAAAGAAATTGCGAATCCCACTATTCTCCAGTTTAATGAACTGCACTTCCCGAAATCCATTGGTAATGATGTGCATACGATACTTTTCCTGCTTCAGTTGTTCCAACATTTCCAAAGCGCCCGGAAATAAATTGGTTTGTCTTGGGGATATCGAAATATAGCCGTCGCTCATCTTTTGAGCCAACTGTGAATCGTGTATACCGTGATGTGCGAGTGCCTTCACAAATCGTTGGTCACGTAATTCTTCTTTCGTCAATTTCCCTTTTCCATACAATTGCCACAAATCAGCATTAATTCGAATATAAGTATGATGGAAATGAAAAAAATGCTCTATGGTATCACCAAGGCTCAAAGAATCATACAAATACTGCAGTGCTGCTTTGGAGTTTGTTTCAAAATCCCAAAGTGTGCGGTCAAGATCAAAAAATAGCTGTCTAACTTTCATTAGAACAAATGAAATGCACCAAAAGCCAAAGAAGTGGTTATTGCACCATTCACAACGATTCCGAACAAGATCAACATGAAGGTACGTTTATCTTTTCCGTAAAATTTAGCTGAGATGATAGTCCCTACGGGAACGGAAAGGAATAAAGGGGCGTACATGGAAACACCCACTATTCCAAATCTTCTCTTAATCCAAACAATGAATTTATTCGTTCGTGTAAATACCTTTTTCCGTTTCAATTCTGTTCCAGACGCTTTTGCCGCTGCAATTTGTGCTTTCCGTTTCTTGTGTGCGCGAATCATGAAAAATTCAGCAGAAAAATAAAAGATAAATGCACAGACGATCGCACCTGACACACAGCTCAGATAGGTTTCTAAAAAATTCAATCCTGCATGTGGTCCTCCAAATGGAGCAAACAAGAATTTGACCATAGAAAGGCCAAAAAAGCCGAGATATGCTGTCCAGTCCATCACCTTAACATTTTACGCCGTAAGCAAGATCACCGGCATCACCGAGACCTGGCACAATGTACGACTGAGCCGTTAATTCACGATCCAAAGCACCGATCCATACAGTAACTGTCTCAGGCAAATGACGTTTTAAATAATCCAACGCTTCAGGTGCTGCAATGGCAGAAACAATATGCACTTTAGCTGGTTTCCCTTGTTGCATCAAAGCCTTGTAAACCATCACCATCGAACTACCGGTAGCCAACATAGGATCGGAGATGATTAATGTTTTTCCATCCAAAGAAGGAGCAGCCAAATATTCCACGTGAATTTCAAAATCTTCAGCTGTTGTGTGCTTACGGTATGCAGAAACAAAAGCGGATTCAGCGCGATCAAAAACATTCAACAATCCTTGATGCATGGCCAAACCTGCACGAAGAATTGTAGCCAAAACCGGTTGCGATTTGATCACAGGAGATTCAGCTTCTCCTAGTGGAGTAGTTACCACTCGAGATTCATATTCCAAATGCTTACTTAACTCATATCCCATCACTTCAGCGATGCGTTCCAAATTCCTGCGAAATCGCAACGGATCCTGTTGAATTTCACAATCTCTCAACTCTGCCAGGAACGAATTAAAAATCGAAGGGGTTTGACTAATGTTATGTACGATCATCGCTATAGTTATTTTCTTTTGTTTCTAGTGCCGGATGCACCTTTGCACAAATAAACGGATTTTCTTAAAAAGTTTTGAGCAGATTAGCGTCAAGAAATGTGAAAAAGAGAAAGTTTTGGTGTGAAATACGCCGGCTATACAGTAATTTTGTACCCATGTCCAAACAAGCCAAATTAGATACCCGTATTTTCAGACGATTACTTCGTTTTGCGAAACCGTATCGGGGACTGTTGGTACTTGCTTTTTTTTGTACGATTGCACTTGCATTGATCGGACCGGCAAGACCAATGCTCATTGGTTCAGTGGTTCAAAATCACGTAGTGGACCATCCGGATAAAAATGCATTTCTATTTTGGACTTTGGTCATCGGCGGACTATTACTAGTAGAGGCTGCATTACAATTTGCCGGGTCCTATTTCTCCAATTTATTAGCGCAATCCGTTATACGCGACATACGCAAAAAGGTATTCAGTCATCTGACAACCTTTCGCATGCGCTATTTCGATAAAACACCTGTCGGAAATTTGGTGACGCGTGTTGTTTCGGATATTGAAGCCATTTCAGAGGTGTTCTCTTCCGGATTGATCGACATTCTCGGCGACTTGCTAACCTTGATCGTGGTCCTAGCGATGATGTTTTTCATCAATTGGAAACTGGCACTTATAGCCTTGATCCCTGTCCCATTATTGATCCTAGCTACACGCATTTTCGCACGCGCCATGCGCAAGTCTTTCCAACAAGAGAGTACCGCAGTTAGTCGCTTGAACACATTTGTTCAGGAACGGTTAACCGGGATGAACATTGTCCAACTTTTCGGTCGTGAAAAAGAAGAATTCGAGGGTTTTCAGGAAGCAAATCGTGTTCATCGCCAGGCACACATCAACGCCGTTTGGGCCTTTTCCATCTTTTTCCCGGTTGTAGAATTCTTAAGTTCCTTTTCTCAAGCATTGATAATCGTTTGGGGAGCATTTTATGTAGCTGGTTTGGATGTTACCGACCCGCAGTTATTCGGGAAGATCTTGAGTTTTACGATGTACATTCAAATGTTGTTCAGGCCTATCCGAATGCTCGCTGATAAATTTAATATTTTGCAGCGAGGCGTGGTTCGTGCTGAACGCGTTTTTGAGGTATTGGACATGGACGAGCATGTACAAGAATCCGGAACAAACTCTGAAGTCGATTTTCAGCAAGACGTTGTATTTGAAGATGTGTCTTTTGGATACAATGAAAATGAACCTGTACTTCGCAAGATCAACTTGCATATTGCAGCAGGGAAAACGGTTGCATTCGTCGGAGCAACGGGTGCAGGAAAAACATCCATTGTAAATCTCTTAAGTCGTTTTTACGAATATCAAGGTGGTAAGATTCACATTGGCGATGTAGAATTGCGCGAGATCGAAATGAACACTTTGCGTAAAAATGTAGCAGTGGTTTTACAGGATGTATTCTTGTTTTCAGATACCATACACAACAATATTACCTTGGGCAACCCGGAGATCACACGCGAGCAGGTTATCGAAGCAGCCAAAGCGGTGGGTGCAGATAGCTTCATTGAAAAACTCCCGGGTGGATACGATTATGAGGTTGGTGAACGAGGTGGTGTACTTTCTGTAGGGCAACGCCAATTACTTGCATTTATTCGTGCTTATGTTTACAATCCTCACATCCTAATTCTTGATGAGGCCACTTCTTCGGTGGACAACGAATCTGAAGCGCTTATTCAGCAGGCAACTGAGAAATTGACCAATGGGAGAACTTCTATTGTAATTGCGCACCGCCTATCAACCATTCAAGCTGCGGACATGATCGTAGTATTGGACAAAGGAGAGATCAAGGAAACAGGCAACCACGAACAGTTATTAAAACAAAATGGCTTGTACAATCGTTTGTACACCATGCAATTCTCACACATATGACACCAATTGGATTGAAAGTCGGAGGAGTTCCGGAGCACTTTAATTTACCTTGGAGATTGGCCATTGAAGAAGGTCGTTTCCAGGACATCGGATTGAATTTGCACTGGTCGGATATGAGTGGCGGAACGGGTCAGATGATTCGAGGACTGGAAACCGGTTCGATCGATATTGCTGTTCTACTTACCGAGGGTATTACCAAAAGTATTTTGGAGGGACTTGACGCCAAAATTTTACAAGTATATGTGGTTTCTCCGTTGCATTGGGGTGTACATGTGCCGGTAAACAGCTCCATTCAAACTACTCAGGATGTAGAAAACGGGACATTTGCTATTTCGCGTTACGGATCCGGTTCTCATTTGATGGCTTATGTAATGGCGGATCAACACGGATGGAACTTGGATGAGCTGAAGTTCAATGTTATCGGTGATGTCTACGGTGGATTGTGGGCATTAGAGAATAATGAAGCACAAGCATTTTTGTGGGAGAAATACACCACATTCCCATTTGTTGAACAAGCAAAATGTCGTTACGTTGGTGAAGTTGTTACACCATGGCCTTGCTTTGTCATTGCAGTTCGCTCAGAAGTTGCAGAAAAACACGGTGCATTGTTGCAGTTGATGTGCGATATCGTGAACGAAAAGGCACAAGAGGTCAAAAAGGACCCGGATGCCGTTGAGATCATTTCGTGGAGATACAATCTTCGCATGGACCAAGTAGAGAAATGGTTGTCTGAAACAGAATGGAATTACAAAGGGATTGAATACCCATTGGCATTTGAAAAAACGACACATTACCTGAAAAAATTGGGGTTGCTTAGTGAAGAAGAAGCTACAGGTTGGCGAGAAAAATTGTTTATTCAACGCAAGAATCAGGCATTGAAAATTTAAAAGAAATATTCTCCCTTTTCAATTTTACATTTTCAATTTTCAATTACCGCATTCCTTCCCAGCGCTTTTGGTCTTCCCAATCGTATTCTCCTTGTCGTTTCTTTCTACGTTCGATCTTTCGTTGGCGACGCGCATTCTTTTTCACACTTTTGCGAGCAGATTTTGATTGTCGTTTCCAAAACTCTTTTTTTGCTTTTCGCAATTCGCGTTTAGATGCTTTCGCTTCTTTCTTACGCTTTTTCGCGAGTTGTTTTTCTGCTTCTTCAACCGTAGCAGGCGCCTTATCAGGCGAAGCACTTCTGCATCCTGTCAATTGAAATGCAAGCAACAATAAACACGCATAAAAAAACGTTTGTATCTTCATAGTCGTAAATCCGCAAAATGGGACGTTTGAAAATACATATTTTTCTACTTGTTACACTGGTTTTTCTTTCTGGATGTCAAAAAGAAAAGAATCATCCGGTGCCGAGTATTCCCTTCGATTTTCAAATTGACTTGAGTTTACCTTCGTATCAACCACTCACTGGTGTTGGTGGCTGGTCCTACGTAAATGGTGGGTTAAAAGGAATCATTGTTTACCGGAAATCCATGGACGAATTCGTTGCATGGGAGCGACAAAGCCCGAAGGACCCGGAAGGTTCTTGTTCCTCCGGATTAGTTCCCAATGCTGATAATTTTTTACAACTGGACGATCCTTGTTCAGACGCAACCTTTTCTATGTACGACGGTTCACCCATGGCTAACTCCGATTGGGGGTTGCGCGGGTATCGCTGCGAATGGGACGGGAGCAATTTGTTGCGCATCTCGAATTAATCGTAAAATAAGCTGATCGTACCTTTCACTAAAGCAAGTTACAACTTCAAGTCTTTTCTAATTTTCAGATTCGTTTTCTGGTTATCATCGTAAAGTAACATCTAAATGAACAACGATGAAAGCTTTATTCTACCTCTCTTTCGTGTTCTTTATGCCATTGAGTATTTTCTGGGCACAAGAACCAACCTTTAATGGTCTTACTATCCAAGACAGTAGTGTACTAGCTTTGGTGCCTGATTGGGTAAAACCTGTTTTGGAGAAATCAGATCTGGCAAAACAACATAAGATCTTACAAACGCATAATCCTTTTTACTTCGAACAAGATTTCACAGGAGATAAAACGATCGATATTGCGTTCATGGTTCAAAACACCACTGATCAAAGTAAAGGACTCATGATCATTAATGCTGATAAGAATCTGGTATACATCGTGGGTTGTGGCACCCCCACAGATCTTGGAACGAGCATTACCGGTTTGCAGTCTTGGTTTGTATTTCGGGAAAAATCCATTCGCAGTCCCGGTGGTAAAACTCAAGCAATTACAGCTCCGGGTATTTTGGTTCGCGGAAAACGAAATGTAGCCATGGTGGTTTATTGGTCGCGAAACAAATACAAAACGTATTTAGCGGATGAATAAGGTTTTGGAGGGCCCGTTTTTTCTCGCATATAGGTAAAATTACCTTTTTACAAATCACCTATCAATTTTGCACAAAAAAAATCCCGATCCACCTCGAAAGGTATGGATCGGGATTGACCTGAATGATCTTATTTCTTAGTAACGGTAGTGTTCCGCTTTGAACGGCCCTTCTACTTTTACTCCGATGTAATCTGCTTGATCTTGAGACAAAGTTTCCAATTCTACACCGATCTTAGCCAAGTGCAAACGAGCAACTTTCTCATCCAAATGTTTCGGCAACATGTAAACATCATTCTCGTAGTTCTTGTAGTTTGCCCACAACTCCAACTGAGCCAATGTTTGGTTCGTGAAAGAGTTAGACATAACGAATGATGGGTGACCAGTAGCACAACCCAAATTCACCAAACGTCCTTCAGCCAAGATAATGATCTCGTTACCTTTTACGTTGTAAATATCAACTTGTGGCTTAACTGTGTATTTCGTTGATCCATAGTTATTGTTCAACCAAGCCATATCGATCTCGTTATCGAAGTGACCGATGTTACAAACGATGGCTTTATCCTTCATTTTCTCGAAATGACGACCTACAACGATGTCTTTGTTACCAGTTGTTGTTACGATGATATCTCCTAAATGAACAACTGAATCCAACTTCTTCACTTCAAATCCATCCATTGCAGCTTGCAACGCACAAATTGGGTCAATCTCAGTAACGATAACACGAGCACCAGCTCCACGCAATGAAGCAGCAGAACCTTTACCTACGTCTCCGTATCCACAAACAACA
>CAYLJB010000056.1:11889-18773 GCA_964383785.1 uncultured Fluviicola sp. | reverse complement strand
AATGCAAGATATCTCTAACTATCACTACCATTTTGCCTTCTACTTCTCCCAATCGTTCACTGATCGAGAACGCGTCTAATAAACCTTGTTTTGGATGTTCATGCGTTCCATCTCCTGCATTGATCACACGCGTATTTGTTCGTTGCGATAGAAACAGGGCCGCTCCAGGATTCGGATGTCGCATTACCACCATATCCACTTTCATCGACAAAATATTGTTTACCGTATCGATAAGCGTTTCACCCTTCTTCACAGAACTACTTGAAGCGGAGAAATTGACTACATCAGCTGACAAGCGTTTTTCCGCCAATTCAAAACTCAATCGTGTACGCGTTGAATTTTCAAAAAACAAATTTGCAATGGTGATATCGCGCAGAGAAGGAACTTTTTTAATCGGTCTATTAATAACCTCCTTAAAGCTATCAGCAGTTTTAAAAATCAACTCTATATCTTTTCTGGTTAGATCGCGAATCCCAACCAAATGCTCTACGCTTAACTGTTCCATTCTTTCGGTGTAAACAATACAACTTTATCTGATCCTTCAATTTGGCTCCATTCCACAGAAACTCGTTCTGTATCGAGCGTATCCACTGACTTTCCGATGTAATCAGCCTGTATAGGCAAATCGCGCTGAAAACGGCGGTCTACAAGCACCAACAATTCTACGCTATTAGGCCTACCAAAAGCCAGTAAGGCATCCAATCCGGAACGAATTGTTCTGCCTGTGTAGAGCACATCGTCAATCAACACGACATGTTTTCCTTCGATCGTAAAATCAATATTGGTCGCACTTGGAATTAGTGGTTTCTCTCTTCTGCGGAAATCATCCCGGTAAAAAGTAATATCCAATTGTCCACATGTAACAGAATGCCCCAAAACGGACTCCAAAATGCGCTTTAAACGTTCCAAAACATGAATGCCTCGAGGCTGAAGCCCAATCAATACGGTTGAAGAAAATTGATCGTGATTTTCAATTAACTGATAAGCCAGCCTGTTCATGGTTAATTGAACTTGCTGATCGTCGAGAATGACTTGCTTTTCCATTGGAACAAATTTAAGAAAATGCTAGAGCCTGAGAGCAAAAAAATACCGGAATTTTGGGGATTTACTAACAGCGTTTTAACAGTTTACTAAATGGATTTACCTCTTGGAATGCTAAAGAATCAACAATTACTACATTTCATTAAAAAATGCTTATAATGTGTGGATTAAATCATTAACTTTGTTGTATCCAATTGAATTTATTATTACGATCTAAGCGAATAAATCCGGTTTGTGCGGAACTTGCATTTTGTCTGGTTAGTTATTGGTTGGTAAAATTCTTAAATGTAAATACGCACAGACCGGTTATTTTATCCTCCCTTTCGCTTTACTCGATATCCCTCTTTTGTTAGCAATTCGATGATCTTATCCCGGAAATTTCCCTGAATCAGGATTTCCCCATTTTTTGCAGTTCCACCTACTCCACATTTACTTTTCAAATGCTTACCAAGTTGTTGAAGATCAGCGTCTGTCCCAACAAATCCTTCGATCAGGGTAACCTCTTTTCCTCCTCGTTGTTTGCGATCAATGGAAACATACAAAGTTTGCTCACCTGGATTTAAAGTAGCTTGTTCTTCCTCAGCCTCATATTCGTAGTGAAAATTCGGATTCGTGGAATAGACCACATTCAAACGTTCTTTTTTCTTACTCATCTGTATTTCTCTATAATTGCAGCTCTAGGATCATCAACCATGAGCAAGTCTGGATATTTTTTCAAGGCTTTTCGAATCCCTTTGGGAGACCGTACATCGAAAATAATCACTTTTTTGCCATCTTGATGAATTTTGTTCACCTCTTCTTTAGTGATCATTGAAGAACGAATACAAGGACCAGCAGCTTGAGGAACATTCAATGCGTCATAATAATTCAAATCATAAGCATTCACATATATTTCAAATCCCAAACTGGAAAAAAGCTCTGTCCAAGATGGGTTTCCTAAAATAAGAACAAGATCTGTCCATTTTTTCTCACTAACTAGTTGTTGAACAGCATTAAACACAAGTGTGTCATCTATAGATTGATTCGAGCATCCATTGTTATGTCGCAAGTCTAAAATCAATTTTTTACCCTCCAAGTTTTGTGGCAGATCTTGCAAGCGTATTAACTTTTCTTTCTCTTGGGTAGTATAATGAATAGAACTTAGGTATGCGTCCGTCAATTCTGAAATACAACCGCTTCCATTTGTTTCAGCAGACAGTTCTGGGTCGTGAAAAAGCCATAAGGTTCCGTCTCCCGAAAGCTGAACGTCCACCTCGATCGCATCTATTCCTTTCAAAGCCAGTGCATAGGAAAAAGCTTCCTCCGAATTATCATGATAAGGTGTTGTAGACGTTAAAAGTCCTGAACAAGCGTGCGCAACCAAGGTAACTTGATCAAATCGGTCCTCCCGCTTGCATGCAAACAAGAATAGACTAATTAAGCCGATGAACGTAACGAATCTCATACAAAAAGTTCCAACTTAAATTTATTTGATTTGCCTGATAGCGACTCCACATCGGCCCGAATTGAGCATTCAATAACCATTGATTTTTGCGACCAACACCGATCGTCAAACCTGCCGTTGTCTCAATGTAGCAGGCGATTTGTTTACTCTTAGCGCTGATATCCAGGATACTTCCCGTAATATGTAGTTCGGGCAAAACACGAAAAGGGGTCTTGTCGAAAAGATCAAAACCATAATGTAAATCCAATTTCGGGTAAAACCTTTGCTGAAAAAAGGTTCGATTCACTCCAGCATAAAACTGAGTGCTTAAACGGTGCTTAGAAATAGACTTTTGCATTCCAACGCCCATGAAAAAATCATACGGATGATATTGAAAAACAGCGCTATAAGCCCAAGTGCTATCAGTGAATATTTGCGCCTGAACGCATGAAGAAATATATACTAAAAAGGACAGCAAGATCCAACGCATGTCCAAAAGTAAGAAGTAGAATGAAAAAATTACAGCTTAGGGCATTTTTTACAATGCACCCCTTTCTTTTTGTATTTCTTACAGCAATCTTTCTTCTTATCGCAAGAACAATTCGAACAGGTCACCCATTGCTGTAAAACTAGTATTTCTGCTTGTATCTTCATTCTTATTTAGAATAATTCTACACAAATATACAAACGAAATCAAAATACAGTATTTTTTAAAAAAGAAAATGTGCCAAACGAAAAGTGTTCATGTGCGCCTCGACGATGAAGCGTAATTCCTTACTGTAGCCTCCACCCATACTACAAACTATGGGAACTTCTTGATCCTTAGCAAATTGAAACACCAATCGATCACGCTCTTTTGCACCATGAATACTCAGGGAAAGCTTCCCCAATTGATCTGACTCCAGGACGTCTACACCACATTGGTAAAAAATGAAATCCGGATTGAATTCCTTACAACAACCGTTCAATTCTTGTTCCAAAATGGATAAATATGCCGCATCTCCGATACCGGTTGGCAGATGCACATCACGGTTCGAAAACTCCTTTTTCAACGGATAATTGGCTTCACCATGCATACTGAAGGTAAAAACTGCATCGTTATATTGGAAAATTTCGGCTGTTCCATTTCCTTGATGAACATCAAGATCGATTATTAAAATACGCTTGGCCTTACCTGAGTCTAAAAGCCATTGAGCAGCAATAGCTTGATCATTCAACAAACAAAATCCTTCCCCACGATCTGTGTAAGCGTGGTGGGTTCCTCCAGCAATGTTAAGTCCAACTCCTTTTGTTTCCCAAGCTTTTTCGGCGCAGAGACGAGTACCCTCCATAATAACCATTTCTCTTACTATGAGTGCTTCATTGTGCTCAAAGCCTGAAACACGTTGTTCTCTGGGCGAGCATTTCAATGAGATCAGCTTTCGAACGTATTCCGGATCATGAATGCGACCTACTAACGCAGGATCAATGGTTGAAGGCTGCAAAAACGAATCGTTATCTAGAATTCCCTCCAACTGGATCTGCTGGTATAATAGCTGATATTTAGCCATGGGAAATCGATGTCCCTCCGGAACAGCATGTACATAAACAGGATGATAGGCAACAAAAAACGACATAGGGAAAATCTTCCCTAAAATTAAGTATTATTGACGGTCTAGGTAAGCTCCAATGCGGAAGAATAGTTTGCCATCACCGAGATCTGTAAAATGATACTCCAAGGTGTTTTTAGATTTCATGCGCATGGTAATAAATCCTAAACCAGCACCTCCCTTTTCGGAGATTAACCCGTTATTCAAAGTCTCCATGTATAACTCTTTAACCCCATCATCGGTTAAGGCATTCAAACGCTCTAAATAACTTACCAATTTTTCCTTTTCTGTTGAGAATGTTACATTGCCCATTTCAATCAGGTACTTCTCCTCATTGGAAACGATGATCAACATCCCTAAACGCTCGCCATCGATACGTTCTCCATGGATCAACATATTTTGCAGACCTTCAATCACAATGCTAAAAACGCGCTTGATCAACGCTTTCTTATCTCCTGCCGAGATCATTAGTTCTTCAACACTCGCAGAAAGACTATTCACTAAATCTTGATTGATACCTCCGATATGGGAAATAGAAACATGCTTGTAACCTCGATCATGTAACTCTTTTACACGATCGGAAACTAGTTGCTTAAAGTCAATATGCGCTGTTCCTAATTGCATGAAATACGGCAATCAAAGATAGTAAAGTAATCTATTTATCAATTACTCAATTATCAAATGGATGAATCCACTCCATACTTTGTCGTCTACAGTGAGTAATTGGTAAAAATAAACTCCTTCTAACAATTGATTTCCCGACTGGTCTGTTCCCTTCCAGTTATTCAAGTAATTTTCCGTTGAAAAAACAACATCCCCCCATCTGTTTTGAATGATCAAAGTGCTGTTTGGTTTCAAATTCTTAATCTCAAAAAAGTCATTGATCCCATCTCCGTTATTTGTAACAATATTCGGAATGATCAACTCTCCGTAAACGGTGATCAACTTGGTAATCGAATCAACACATCCTGCTGCCGATGTCACGATCAACGTAACCGGGAACACACCTTCATTCTCAAACGTGAATTGCAAATTTGAATTAGTACCTACAACACCATTTGTATCTATTGACCATTGCCAATTTGTAACAACATCTCCGACAGACTCATCTACAAAGCTAACTGAAGTTCCAGGGATAATTGTACCTCCTGTATAACTGAAATCAGCATTGATCAAACCGGAATTTTGAACATTGATCGTAATGCCGTTTGAGGTACATTGATGAGCATCAACTACCAATAAATTATAAGATCCCGCTCCGATGTTAGTAAGATCCAGAGTTGTTTGCGCAGTATTTGTCCAAGCATAAGTGAACGGTCCGTTACCAGACACTTGAATTCCTGTTATACTTCCATTATTATGACCACAACTTGCATCAACAACTTGCATCAATGTCGTGTCCACAGTAGGTCCCACTTCACTTCCAATAGTAATTGTTCCAGAGGCCGTACAACCACCTGCATCAGTAACTACAACTGTATGAACACCAGCATCAAAAATACTGATATCCAGAGTTGTCAAGTTGTTGTTACTATCCCATTGATACGTGTATGGTGAGGTGCCACCTGAAACAGTAATACCTGAACCAGATCCATTCCCCTGCTGACAGTATTCAGGACTAATAACAGCATTTGAAGTATTAACGGTTAAATCTGAAATGGTAGGCACTGAAAAACTTGCAGATACGTTACAACCTTGAGCATCAACAATAGTAATCGTGTAAGTTCCTGCTAAAATATTCTGATTATTTAAGGTTAGTGGACCATTACTCCAACTTACAACAGGATTGATACCTCCAACAACCTGCAATCCGTTGATCGCACCTGTTGGTAAAGCGCATCCAGAAGGTGTAATTACTAAATTGGAGCTATCGATGGTCATTGGCACGGCACCACCAATCACGAAAGGCCCTGCATTTGCACTACATCCAAAATTATCAACAACTAACAAATTATAAGTTCCAGCAGTCACTCCCGTTAAATCTACTCCAGTTGTGTTCGTCCCACTCCAGTTGAACACCATTACAGTTCCTGTTGTTGTAAGTCCGGTAATTGAACCATTATTACCCGCACATGTCTCATTCTGAATCTGAACGTTTGTGGCATCGATCGTAGGACCCGGAACATCGTTAATCGTGTATGGGCCTGCCGTGGCAACACAACCATTGAAATCAGTTACAGTCAATGAGTAGCTTCCAGCTGGTACATTGGCAACATCCAAGGTAGAATAGGCACCTCCATTCCAAGAAATGACCATTGGATTGGTTCCGCCTGAAATTCCCATACCTGAAATTGCTCCGATTGCATTTCCGCAGTGGGCATCCGTCACTATCACACCAGCTGTCAATAAACTTGGTCCAGACGCACCGGAAACAGCAATTGGTCCATAATTCGCAGTGCATCCCAGGTTATCCGTAACAACCAAACTGTAGTTTCCAGCAGTCAAATTCGAAATATCTAAAGTTGATGCTTGTCCATTCCAAGTATAATTCAATCCAGTTCCAGTAGTTACAATTCCAGTAATTGCACCGTTCGCGTTTCCACAAGTAGAACCAACTACGTTCAAATTAGATACATCAATGGAAGGTCCTGGAATCAAGCCAACAGTGATAGGCCCTGCATTTGCAGTACAACCCAGATTATCAGTAACAACTAAAGAATAGGAACCAGGAGCCAAACCAGAAATATTCAAGGTATTGTATGCTCCACTATTCCAACTATAAGTCAAACCTGTTCCCGTAGCTGTGATACCTGCAATCGAACCGTTATTTCCTAAACAGTTTGCATCTGTTACCACAATATTCGTTGTATTCACCATTGGACCACCAGTTG
>CAYLJB010000056.1:0-11879 GCA_964383785.1 uncultured Fluviicola sp. | reverse complement strand
AATGGTATACGGTCCTGACGTTGCAGTACAACCCACGTTATCAGTTACTAAAACCGTGTATGACCCCGGCGAAGCATTCGTTAAGTTCATTGTTGGAGTTGTAACACCATTCCAAGAAATAGTTATCGGCGCCGCTCCTCCACTTGTCGTCAAACCAGTAATCGAACCACCCGTGGTGCAAGTGGCATTGTTGATTGTTGCCGTTCCAGAAATAGTTGGTCCACCAACGGTCACTGTAACCGGAATTCTAAAGGTACCCGGACAAACTCCGACATAATAAGTCGTAGTAGACGTCAAAGCAGGAGTTGTGAAATTAAGTCCCGTTCCCGCAACTGTACTACCAAATTGAGTTGTATACCAAGTGATCGTTGAACCCGGAGGCTGAGTACCCAAAATTGTTGCGGTCAATGTTGCCGTTTGACCGGAACAAATGGTTGCGTTATTGACTTGAATATCAAAGAATGTAGAAGTCGTCATACTGACTCCAGAAGCACCAGATGTCGCACCGTTTGGAGGAAAATTCGCCACAATATTTGTTGGATTCGCAGCTGTCTTTACGACTCCATTAGCTCCTCCTGTTAAAACTAGAGCTGGGGTTCCACTAGAGAAATTTACAAATCCTCCTGAGCCACCTCCTCCTGGTCCTTGACATTCGGGAACGTTTGTAGGGTTTGAGAAAAAGAAAGCAAGTGTATCATGTCCACCACGACCTCCTGAAACATTTATAGTCACAGAAGCAGGGATAGGATTGACATTGCTGATAAAAACACTACCACCTGCACCACCACCTCCTGCGCCATCGTTACCTTTTAACTGGGTAGAAATATTGGTAATTGCAGGTGCTTGGTTGTTTGGATTTGAATTTTGCCCTTTCTCTCCACGCGCTTCAATTGTTCCTGTGCCGGACATGGTGCCGTAATGCTGGATAAAAACGACTCCTCCACCTTTTCCTCCGGCACCGCCTTGAGTTCCATCTTGTTCACCGGCACCGCCACCACCGCCCATGAAAAGACGATTAGGATCGTACACGAGTGGATGTCCTCCAAAACCACCTTCGGTTCTTCGATAATCGCCTGACCACGCAGTTTGATTAGGACCTATAGTTGCCTCATTTTGATTGGATTGAGCAAAGGAATAACCACCACGCCCACCTCCGGCGCTTGGAGAGGCACTCATTCCAGGAAGTTCTAAATTCCAAAATGCAGCATACGCAGGATCAGGCACTCCATATCCAGTGTAAGTTCCACTTCCAACATTTGAGCCACCTCCGCCACCGGCGTTTCGGTAGTTTCCACCACCTCCACCGTTTGCAGGAGAACCATTTCCGTATCGGGAAAACAACGTTGTATATTCTGCCGTGGCGTAACCTCCTATTCCTTCTCCTTTTTCAGCACCTTCACCTGCTACCGAATATGCCGGTTTTCCTACATCTGTAGCACTTCCTGCAGGTCCAAAACCAGAAGCATCTAAAGCCCCTCCACGGAACCCCAGAGCTGTGGCAGAGATCTTTGAATTGTTTCCAAATACCAGGTTTCCATTGATCTCTAAAGCTGCAACCCCACCAGTATTTCCATTCCAAGCAGCTGGTACAATTGATGCATTAGGATCTAAGGTCAAATTTTGAAAACGAGGAACGCGCACAATTTGCGTATGTCCGGAAACATCATAACTATTCTTCAAACCACATTGCAGATTTATGATCGTACCGCCAGAAATAGATGAAACTTGAGCATATTCGTATTTTCCCGCGTTATTGTAAGCTGTTACCTGCCCCCATTCGTCGCGATAATTATTCATATTGCCCAAATCGGCCATAGCACCGTTTGCCAAGGTATAGCTTCCTCCCCAACTAACTGTTGGTGTCGTATTGATGTCCATAGTCGCTCCTTGCATCTGGATTATTAGGATCAAATCTCCTGCTCCTAAGGCAGTTGACAAAGCTCCGGAAGTCAAGGTATTGGAAGTAACCGTAATTGAAGTAGCATTCGATGCTGCATTAGCAGTTAAAGTGGTATAAGCATTCACAACTACCGTCCCGGATGCTGTATAATTCGAATTCTTGCCACGTTGCGCAAATCCATTGAATGTTAAAAGAGATAAAGCAATGACCAGAAGTTTCGCTTTCATGTAGTTTGAAGGGTATTTAGTATTCCAAAACCAAGACGCAAAAAATGGCGAAAGGTTGTAATCAACGTAAAAACACATGAGCAAGTTTTCTTAGAACCAAATCATGTCGCAATAAAATTAACAAATTAGTCAGAAATAACCCCAAATCTCACAGCAGCTCAATTGAACAATTCAAACTACTTCCTGATTATAGACAAACGAAATGTTTGGAAGGTAAGACCGTCAGTCACAACCAAAGAATACACTCCAGTAGAAAACGATTCCAGAGAGATTGAAAGCTGATTATTTTTAAGAACTGCAAATTGGATCGGAAGGGCATTCCCCAAAAGATCATATAAAAATAACGAAACTTGTTCCGGATTCACACCATCAATAACACAGTAATCACTTGTTGGATTTGGGTAAACACTCCAAATTTCTGAACCAACACTCACAGACTTCACAGGGAACACGGTTTGATCGCCGTTCATATCCACTTGTTCTAATTGATAATAATACACCCCCGGCAACAAAGCGGAATCAATAACTTGATACTGGTTCATTGCATCACTAAACCCAGCAGATTGAATAGTTGAAATGATTGTCCAATTAATCAAATCTCGAGTTCTGAGCAGGTTGAAGTAATCTGAATTTTGTTCTGTTTCAGTTTGCCAATCAATTTGAGCAGCATCAACCGAATATTTGGATACATCGAAAGAAATCAAATTAACAGGCAAAGGAGTTGTAACTGTAACGACAACAGTTGCCAAACAGCCATTTGATGTAGTGTAGGTGATGGTAGTAGTACCTGGAGAAATTCCAGTTACCAAACCACTTGCATCAACTGTTCCAATTCCAGGTGCACTTGACACCCATGGATTCACGGCGGCGGCAGTTCCACTACCTGACAATGCTGTTGTACCGCCCACAGGAATAGTCAACGTTCCAGCAATTGAAGCACTATTAACGTTCACGGTTACTGGTATTCTGAAAGTTCCTGGGCATACCCCCAAATAATACGTCGTTGTAGCTGATAAAACCGGAGTTACAAATGACGTTCCTGTTCCAGCTACCGTATTTCCAAACTGCGTTGTATACCAAGTCAAAGTTGCCCCAGAAGGCAGCGTGCCCACTACGCTTGCATTTAATGTGGTAGAGTTATTGGCACAAATTGTTACATCTGTAGCGTTGAGGCTGTAGAATTCAAAAGGCAAATTAGCAACTCCTGCAGCTCCACCTGTTGCACCATTTGGCGGGAAGGTATTTACTTGAGAAGAATTTGTTGTCCCACCGAGGCCACCTGTCACGTTTTGCGTTGGAGTACCTGAGGTAAATGCTATTCCTCCTCCAGTGCCACCTCCACCTGGACCACTAGCCTCTAAAGGGGTAGCAAAACTGCCGAACGAAAGCACTTGATTACCACCAGTTCCACCGGTTGCAGAAAGGGTAATTGATGCTGGCAATGCTACTCCATTTGATATTGCAATATATCCACCTGCTCCAGCTCCACCTGCTCCGTCATTTCCATATTTAATGGCAGATGCACCTGGAGCTACCAAACCGGAAGGATTCGAGTTTTGGCCATTGGCACCATTCGCTTGAATGGATCCGGTACCAGAAGTTGTTCCGTAAACGGTAATATGTACAATTCCTCCACCTCGGCCACCAGCACCACCTTGTGTTCCGTCCTGTTCTCCAGAACCGCCGCCACCTCCCATAAACAAACGGGTAGCGTCATAAACTAACGGATGACCACCTATTCCTCCTTCATTGCGTCTAAAATCTCCGCTCCAACCTGTTTGATTCGGTCCTAATGTAGCTTCATTTTGATTGTTTGTACTGAATGAATAACCACCTCTTCCACCTCCTGAACTTGGAGCTGCACTCATCCCTGCCAATTCTAAATTCCAGTTTACAGCATAAGCAGGATTTGGAACGCCATAGCCAGTATAGGTACCTGATCCGATATTAGAACCACCACCACCACCGGCATTGCGATAATTTCCTCCTCCTCCGCCATTTGCAGCGGAACCATTTCCGTATCGAGAAAATAAAGCCGTGTATTCTGAGGCAGCTGAACCGCCTATTCCTTCTCCTTTTTCAGCACCTTCACCCACTGCCGAATATCCTGGCTTTCCAACATCTGTTGCATTCGCCGCTGGACCAAATCCTGTTGCGTCCAATGCCCCACCTCTAAAACCCAACGCAGTAGCAGAAATAGCTCCAGTTCCGTTTAATGTTAAGTTGCCATTCACTTCCAAAGCCACAACTCCACCCACCGTTCCGTCCCAGGGAAAAGCGACGATGGAACATGCGGTATTCACAGTTAAATCTGCAAAGCGTGGAATACGCACAACTTGAACATGCCCGGATGATGTATAGGAATTTTTAAGACCGCACATTAAATTTATGGATGTGGCATTCGGTACAGATCGAACTTCGACCAATTCATACTTACCAGCGCTGTTATAAATTGTAATCTGTCCCCAATCATCTCGGTAGTTATTCATATTGCCCAAATCAGCCATTGCGCCGTTTGACAGGGTATAATTACCTCCCCATCCTGTGGTTGGCGTGGTATTAACATCCAAAGTAGCTCCTTGCATCTGAATGATCATGATTAAATCTCCAGGTGCTAAGGCAGTTGTTAAAACACTACTTGTTAAAGTTGAACTGGTAACAGATATGGTAGTTGCATTCACTGCAGCATTGGCCGTAACTGATGTATAGGCATTCACTTGAGTTGAGGCGGCCGTTACAGTATAGTTTCCATTTTTACCACGCTGGGCAAAGAAATTTACCGCAGTAAAAACAAAAATTATACACAGCAAAAAAGCCTTCATGTTATTCAGCAATACAGTTCGCGGTAAAGATGCTGAAAAAGTAAATAGGTTGGAAAAAATAAAATGAATATTCGAACCCTATTTCTGAACCAATTGTTGCATGATCACTGACACTGCCGGACAAACCTCCATATTTTTTCGCGTAAGATCCAATATTTGGTACATATTCTTTCGATCTGTATGTGGATATTCCCTACAAGCTAAAGGCCGATCCTCGTAAACACTGCAATAATTATCATCGCCCAAAAACGCACAAGGTGATTGTTTTAAAACATAATCTCCCTCTTCATCCGTCTTCAGGTACGCATCTATGAACTTCGATTCGCTAAGTCGCAAACGCTTTGCGAGACGTCGAATGTCCACATCCCGAAATATTGGACTTGTAGTTTTACAACAATTTGCACAAGAAAGACAATCAATTTTTTGAAAAACTGTAGCGTGCATTGAATGAAAATCGTTATCCAAAGAACGACTATTCATTTTTTTTGCTTTCTTCACCCATTTGATATAGGTTTCTTTTTCAGCAAGTGCATGTTTGATGTGTTGTTCAAGATCCATAATACAAAGATAAGCGATGATGGAAAACGAAATAAAACGATTTGATCTGGTAATTATTGGTGGCGGTCCTGCGGGTTATGCTGCGGCCATGCGTGCCATTGATTTTGGAAAACATGTCTGTTTAATTGAAAAATCTCGCGTTGGTGGCGCAGGATTGTATAATGGCGCATTATCCTCTAAAACACTATGGGAAATTTCACAGAAGATCGCCAATGTTAATGACGCAATTTACCGCAAGATCAAAGAACCTTTTACCATTGATTGGAGTGAAGTGATGCACACGTTGGATGAAGCCATATTCGAGCGTAAATTCCAGTATTCATGCCATATCAAGTTACTCCAAACAGAAACCATGTCGAAACTTTTACATTTTGAACGTGGAGAAGCCTCGTTTGAAACGGAACATGTAATTCAGATCAGTTCTGAATCGGGAATTAAACACGTCTACGGAGAAAACGTATTGATCGCCAGTGGTAGTACTCCACGCAAAATGCCTAATGTCTTGGTGGATGAAAAGCACATTTTAACCAGTGATGGCATAGAAAACCTGAATGATTATCCAAAAAGTTTAGTGATCGTGGGCGCCGGAATCATTGGTTGTGAATACGCAACCATCTTCTCTAATTTTGGTAGAACAAAAGTATACATCATCGACCGACAAGACCGCATCCTACCGTTTGAAGACAGTGATATTTCTTCCATTGTTTCCGATAGTTTAGAGCAAAAAGGTGTTACGATCCACCACAATGCACAATTGTTGCGTTTGGAAAACATTGGAGAGCACGTGGAATATACATTGAGTTATCCAGATGGCACTACAGAAACCATTCAGGTTGAGAAAGCGTTACTGAGTATCGGAAGGATTCCGAATACGCAAGGACTTTCTTTAGAACGTGCCGGTGTGAAACTTAGCGAACAAGGGGGATTCATCTTTGAAAACGATACACAAACCAATATCCCTCATATTTATGCTGCCGGGGATGTCACCGGAGGAATCGCACTGGTTAATATGGGAGAAATTGAGGCACGACATGCTGTAGAACGTATGTTTGGACATCCCAAAAACCAACTTTCGTATGACAACATTTGTACGATCATGTTCTTGCAACCAGAAGTAGCAGCGGTTGGAATGAATGAACAACAATGCTTGAAGGAAAACATCCCGGTAAAAGTTGTAAAGATCGATTTCTCATTATTAGCCAGGGCAATCGCGATGCGCAAAACGAATGGTTTCTTCAAGATAATCGTAACAAATGACGACGAAATGCGCGTGCTCGGAATGCGTGCGGTGGGTGAACATGCATCCACGGCCATTCAAGCAATTGGTTTGCTTATTCGCTTGAACATGCCAATTTCAGTAATTTCAGAATTGATCCACCCACACCCTTCTATTGTTGAAGGGATTCAAGAGTGCGTGCGCATGTTACTCAACAGTTCGATCTTTAAATCTTCCGTTTTTCAAGATAAATTGGCTTGCTACTCTTTGGTAGATGGAGTCAAAACACAATTGGAACGCTTGTAAATAAAAAAAGGGAGAACGAAAGTCCTCCCTTTATTTATTTATCTCTTCGTATTAAATGACTTCAAGAACGATCAACAAGGCATAGATCACGGCAGCCAATGCGCACAACCATGCGATCCCGCCACCAAAAACTCCGACTCCAATCCCAATCACAAACAACACCAAATCAATCCAGAATCGTTTAGTAATTCCCTCGTACAATACAACAGCTAAAGGAGGCAAAAATATAGCTAAAATAACCAACAAAATAGTCATCACAGGGTCAGAGCTTGCGTCAGCAGAAAATGTCGTCTTTTCCTTCAAGTTTAGATATGGCATATAGTATTCAGGCTCGCGAGGTTTACGTTGCGTTTGTTGCGCAGGACGAGCCTCTTTCTTCGTTTTTGTTACAGCTGCTTTCTTTTTTGACTTATTTTCTGATGAACCACTTGACTGATCCGTTTGCTTCTCATTGTTCGGTTCAGTCTGTTGTTGAATAGCATCCATGGTGGAAACCGTTTCTACAAGTACAGGCTCCTTGACTTCTTCTTCAGTAATCACATTCAATTCCTCCGATTTAACAGTTTCGTGTTTCGCAGTTTTCAAATGCCCCCGTTTATTTAAATAAAATCCACGTGTGTATTTTCTTTTTTGGATGCCTCCTCCGGAGAAATCATTAGAATAGATTCCACAGCTGGATACAGCAAATAATACGATCAACAATCCGAGTAACTGTTTCATAGTCTTAATTTTTGCCTAAAATATTTATTTTCCTTTTAATTCCATCGCTTTCAATGTATTTATCATCAAAGAAGCAATGGTCATTGGACCTACTCCGCCGGGAACAGGGGTAATATAAGAAGATTTTGGAGCAACTTCATCAAATTTCACATCGCCTACCAAACGCCATCCTCTTTCGCGAGATGGATCCTCCACTCGTGTGGTTCCAACATCGATCACAATTGCTCCTTCTTTCACCATGTCTGCAGTAATGAAACCAGGAACACCAACAGCTGCAACCAAAATATCGGCTTGCGCACAAATATCTTTTATATTCTCTGATCGTGAATGCACCAATGTAACCGTGCAATTTCCGGGATTTGTGTTCTTACCTAGTAACAAACTCAACGGTGTTCCTACGATATTAGATCTACCAACAACTACACAATTCTTTCCTGAAGTTTCAATATTATAACGACGCATCAATTCCACGATCCCCGCTGGTGTAGCCGGAACGAATCCGGGAATATTCAACATCATGTTTCCAACATTGATCGGATGAAAACCATCCACGTCTTTTTTAGGATCAATCGCCAAGGTCACTTTCATTTCGTCAATGTGATCTGGTAAAGGCAACTGAACAATGAATCCGTCAATGCTTTTATCTTCATTGAGTGCTTGGATTTTTTTCAACAACGTTTCCTCCGTGATCGAATCGTCATAACGGATCAAGGTACTTTCAAAACCTATCTCTTCACAAGCTTTCAATTTGTTGTTCACATAGGTCATTGAACCACCATCACGCCCAACCAAAATAGCAGCTAAATGCGGGATTTTACGGCCATTTGCCTTTCTCTCCTTCACTTGTTCTGCTAATTCTTTCTTGATTATTTCGGATGTTTCCTTTCCGTTTAAGATCTGCATATCCCCAATTTTGGTGCAAATATAAGTTGTTTTCGAGCAATTCTGTTGAAAATCGAAATCGATTTAGTGCTTTCGTTTGATTGATTCGAAAGATTGAACCTTCTCAATTCCCCCATTTAATCAACCAAACATTCATTTCACTCAAAACGAGACCCAATAATCCAACTATTTCAATTTGTCGGGCGTCATTAGTACAACAACAACAACTGGAAATCATGGAAAAGAAAGTTGCTCGCAGAAACATCATGAGAAGTGTTGCCATTCAACAGGTGAACGACGCTACAATTGTCTTGCGTCATTTCATTGAACTAAGTGCAAAATTACTTCCCTTTTTTAACGATCTCTCGATGAAGGAACATCTGTTACCTCAAGAAGCGATGGATCGAAATAAGATCATCGATGTCTTCAAGAATTACAAATTCGATTCGTCTACTTCTCTGATCCTAATGAATTCAAACATTTTGGATACGATCCGGGAGGCCTTTGTCCAAATCGAAAAGCGCCTACCAGGAGAAGATTCCGAAGCAGACCAAATCCTTGACAGGTTCTTTGTTCAACACGAAGAATTGGTACGAAACTGGCAGTTGACCGACTGCAACTGATCTTGCAATCTTGTTCATAAAGAGGCGGGATACTTCAGGAAACTGTTGGTCCCGTTTTTTTATTCCTCACGGATCCAGCAATAGATCCAGGTTTCTTTAAAATTCTTTGGATTGATTACCACGTTCTTTTCCTCTACGGGAGCTCCTTTCATCAAAACAAATTGCCACTTTTTCTCAGTTGCCAAAACGGTGTAAACAGTCAATGAATCGTAATGGGCAATTCGATTGGACTCAGAACGCTGCAGCCAAGCGTCCTTTTCAACAATTGCCGGTGACCAATAGACCGGGGTTCTCTTTTTCAAGGCGCGAAATCTTCCACTAAAAACAGATTTCTTAGGAAAAAACGGCCCAACCATATCCTTGTCTCTACCTAAAAAATAACGCTTTACAAGCTGCATCTTTTCCCCCACAAGTCGCAAACGATTTAAGTTGTGTGATGCGTTTACACAACAAGGATACTGGTGATGAAATAATAAAATCTCTTTGGTGTTTGAGTGAATTTTATAAGCAAGTAAATGTCCGATATCACGATAAATCCTATAAACCGTTCCATTTTTAGAACCCCAAATTTCCAAATGCTCACGATCATCTGTTTCCGAAACGTACCCGTTAAAAAGAAGCTCCGGAATTCCATCTTTGTTGAGATCCATGAGCCTATACAGGTCTTTGAATTGTTTGTAATAACTAATAAATTCTGCTCCGGGATTATATGCTTTCGTGCCTTGATGATCAATCATATCATTGGCAAACAAGTATTCGATCATCTTGCTTTTCAAAGCTTCATTGGATACCGTGATCGAATCGAAATTTGTCTTTGGTTGAAAAATAAACAATCGCGGATCCACGCGCGTCATTTCTACTTCGGCAACAGCAAAAGAAGTTATGAAAACACTTAAAACAAGTAACAATTTGTTCATTCAACAAAGATAAAAAAAGAAAGGCTTCCCGTCTTTTGTTCAGAACGAGAAGCCTTTGATATTCGTTGGAAAGCTACTTACTTTTTAGCCGCTTTCGTTTTTCCTTTATCGATGGAGATCTTCAATTGATGATTGCCTTCATCTAGATCGATCACAATGCTATCACCCGCATGCAGGTTCGCTTTGATGATCTCTTCTGCTAGCGGATCTTCAATGAACTTTTGGATGGCACGCTTCAATGGACGCGCGCCGAATTTCTCATCATATCCTTTTTCAACAATGAAATCCTTGGCTTTTTCAGTCATCGTTGCATGGTAACCCAAGTCTGAGATTCGGTTAAACAACTTCACCAACTCCAAATCGATGATCTTATGTATGTTCTCACGCGTCAATGAATGGAACATGATCATGTCATCAATACGGTTCAAGAACTCCGGAGAGAACGCCTTGCGCAATGCACTTTGAATCACTGCTTTTGCATTGTCATCATGCGCTTCTTGCTTCGCTTTTGTTCCAAATCCAACACCGGTTCCGAAGTCAGCCAACTGACGTGCACCAATGTTCGAAGTCATGATCAAAATCGTATTCTTAAAGTCGATCTTTCTACCCAAACCATCCGTCATGTGACCGTCATCTAAGACCTGTAGCAACAAATTGAACACATCCGGATGGGCTTTTTCGATTTCATCCAAAAGGACAATCGAATACGGCTTACGACGTACTTTTTCTGTCAACTGACCACCTTCTTCGTACCCTACGTATCCCGGAGGCGCTCCAACTAAACGAGAGATCGAGAATTTCTCCATGTATTCTGACATATCAATACGGATCAACGCATCTTCAGTATCAAACAAATACTTAGCTAATACTTTTGCCAATTGTGTTTTACCAACACCTGTTGGCCCTAGGAAGAAGAAGGAACCGATAGGTTTGTTCGGATCTTTCAATCCAGCACGGTTACGTTGGATCGCTTTTACCACTTTCTCAACGGCTTCGTCCTGACCAATCACTTTACCTTGTAATTCTTCAGCCATCGTTGCCAATTTGCCCATTTCAGTTTGAGCAACGCGAGTTACCGGAATACCACACATCATGGATACAACTTCAGCAACATGCTCTTCTGTAACCACAACGCGTTTCGCTTTGGAATCTTCTTCCCAACGCTTTTTCGCTTCTTCCAATTTATCTTGAAGCTTGCGCTCAGAATCACGTAATTCAGCAGCCTTTTCGTATTGTTGCGATTTGATTACTTCATTCTTCTGCTCTTTCAAGGCCTCGATCTCTTTTTCGATGTCCAAGATTTCTTGAGGAACATTGATATTGTTCAAATGTACACGTGAACCAACCTCATCCAAAGCATCGATCGCTTTATCCGGCAAATGGCGATCCGTGATATAACGTTCAGTTAATTTCACACAAGCAGCAACAGCCTCAGGTGTGTACGTAACCATGTGGTGATCTTCGTAGCGCTCTTTGATGTTGTTTAGGATCTGGATCGTTTCCTCCACATTTGTGGGTTCCACCAAGACTTTTTGGAAGCGACGTTCCAAAGCGCCATCTTTTTCAATGTACTGGCGGTACTCATCCAAAGTAGTTGCACCAATTGCTTGCATCTCACCTCTAGCTAAAGCCGGCTTGAACATGTTCGAAGCATCCAAAGAACCACTTGCACCTCCTGTACCAATGATCGTATGGATCTCATCGATGA
>CAYLJB010000055.1:7485-18805 GCA_964383785.1 uncultured Fluviicola sp. | reverse complement strand
GAATCCTGAGGAAATCACGAAAGTGAACAGCAACGCAAGCAGGGAGGCGCGCATCTTAACTTATTTCTTTTGGTAAGCTTCAACAGCCGCGCGAACGGATCCAAACTCGTCCAAAAGCTCCAAGGCCAATTCGTACGAACAGACTGTTGCCTCTACGATCATGTTGGCACCGCGGTCAACCAATTTATTGTTCGAAGGTTGCATGTCTACCATGCGGTTGCCTTTTACGCGACCCATTTTGATCATTACGGCAGTGGAAAGCATGTTGAGTACCAATTTCTGAGCGGTTCCACTTTTCATGCGTGTTGATCCGGTTACGAATTCAGGCCCAACAACCGGAGTAATAGCCACATCTGCCAATTGAGAAAGGGGAGAACCCGGATTGCAAGAAATTCCACCGGTTAATATGCCGTGTTCTTTTGCTGTTTTCAAAGCTCCAAGTACATAAGGTGTCGTCCCCGAAGCAGCAATACCAACTACCGTGTCATTGGCATTGATCTCATACGCTTGCAGGTCTTTCCAGCCTTGTTCGGTATCATCTTCTGCAAATTCCACTGCTTTGCGAATAGCACCGTCTCCTCCGGCAATGATCCCGACAACCAATCCATGCGGCACACCGAAAGTTGGCGGACATTCGCTGGCGTCAACAATTCCCAATCGACCACTGGTTCCTGCTCCGACATAAAATAATCGTCCACCGCGCTGCATGCGTTCTACAACACCGTCAACTAATTGCTCGATGTGCGGAATTTCTTGTTGCACCGCCAATGCTACCTTTTGATCTTCTTGATTGATCCCTGTCAACAAGTCACGAGTTGATTTCAACTCCAAATCGTTGTGGTTGCTGGATGATTCGGTTACTTTATTCATGCGTTAGGAGTTCAAAAGTTCAATGATTCAAACTGTTGGCTTCATTACTTGAAATGCCTTTTCAATTCAGTCTTTTCAATTCTTTATTTTCAATTAAACCAAGAATGCTTCCAGTGATCCGTTTGACGGCATTACCTCCACGCGTTCACCAAGAGTAGTGGTCAAGGTCATACCAACAAAATCACATTTGATCGGATAACGACGGTGCATGCGGTCAACCAAAGCCAAGGTCTTCACGCTGCGAACCGGTTGCTCCAAGATCTTCATTACACCATATTGCATGGTTGTTCCTGAATTTATCACATCATCCACCAAGATCACTGTTTTTCCAGCAAATAACTTGACGTCCATTGAACATGTAATAGGATGCTCTAAGGGCTTGTCCTTGTCCAAGTCGATCTTGAAATAAGTCACCTGTTGCTTGCTATTTTTCTGCACGATCTCTGCGATCTGTTGGGCGAAGTGTTCTCCGTTACCCACGATACCTCCGATGAACAACTCATCAATACCGTACGTGTTTTCCAAAACTTCATGCGCCAAACGGTTAATTTTCTGCGCAATTTGATGTTGGTTTAAGACCAATTGCATAACGTCAATGATTTGAGCAAAGATAGTTTTTTTGTTTCCATGGAAGTGAAAAGATAGGAGGAAACTGTACACTGTTGATAAAGTGCTAAAAAAACAAAAACGGTTTTGCAAGAACCCCGATTATTCTATTTAAATTTGCGCTCAATTTGTAGTATAGGTAAGCCATTACCGTGTTGCAAAGGAAAACGTACAAATTGAACTCATAAACAGCGCAAATGCCAAGAAATACTTCCATTAAATCTGTTCTTATCATTGGATCTGGACCCATCGTGATTGGCCAGGCATGTGAATTTGACTATTCCGGATCGCAAGCAGCTCGCTCGCTTCGCGAAGAAGGAATCGAAGTTACATTGATCAATTCCAACCCTGCAACGATCATGACCGATAAAGTGGTAGCAGATAACGTTTACTTGCAGCCTCTTGAACCGGAAAGCATCATCGAGATCCTGAAAAATCACAAGATCGACGCTGTACTTCCAACGATGGGTGGACAAACCGCTTTGAACTTGGCGATCAAGTGCGACGAGATGGGGATCTGGGAAGAATACGGAGTAGAGATCATCGGAGTAGATATTGCTGCGATCGAGATCACGGAGAACCGTGAAGCTTTCCGTGATTTGATGAATGAGATCGGTGTACCGATGGCGCCTCAAGAAACTGCAAAATCTTTCCTGGAAGGGAAGGAGATCGCGCAGGAGTTCGGTTTTCCATTATGTATTCGTCCTTCCTACACATTGGGAGGTTCCGGAGCGTCTATCGTTTACGATCCAAAACAATTTGATGGTTTATTAGAGCGCGGTTTGCAATTGTCGCCGATCCACGAGGTAATGATCGACAAAGCCTTGATGGGCTGGAAAGAATACGAGTTGGAGTTGTTGCGCGATGCAAATGACAACGTGGTGATTATCTGTTCGATCGAAAACTTCGATCCAATGGGAATCCATACCGGAGATTCGATCACGGTTGCACCGGCAATGACGTTGTCGGATACGACTTTCCAACGCATGCGTGACATGGCAATCAAAATGATGCGTTCGATCGGGAATTTTGCCGGAGGATGTAACGTTCAGTTTGCGGTTTCACCAGACGAAAAAGAAGATATCATCGCCATTGAGATCAACCCGCGTGTATCGCGTTCATCTGCTTTGGCGTCAAAGGCAACAGGTTACCCAATCGCGAAGATCGCTTCAAAATTGGCAATCGGTTATCACTTGGATGAATTGAGCAACCAGATCACGAAAACAACTTCTGCTTTGTTTGAGCCGACTTTGGATTATGTGATCGTTAAGATCCCGCGTTGGAACTTCAATAAATTCCCAGGAACAGATCGCCGTGTAGGATTGCAAATGAAATCCGTTGGTGAGGTAATGGGAATCGGACGTAGTTTCCAGGAGGCTTTGCAAAAAGCTTGTCAATCCTTAGAGATCAACCGCAACGGATTGGGAGCTGATGGTCGTGAATTGACGAACCAAGAAGCAATCCTTCATTCATTGGAGAACCCGAGCTGGAACCGCTTGTTCCATGTATACGATGCGATCAAGTTGGGAATTCCGTTCAAAACGATCCAAGAGAAAACGAAAATTGATATTTGGTTCCTACGTCAGATCGAAGATTTGATCAAGTTGGAGCGCAAGATCGAAAAATACCATTTGGGGAATATCCCGAAAGAATTGATGTTCGAAGCGAAGCAAAAAGGATATGCGGATCGTCAGATCGCTCACTTATTGCGTTGCCTGGAATCAGAAGTGCACAACAAACGCTCAGAAATGGGCATCAAGCGCGTGTTCAAATTGGTGGATACCTGTGCGGCTGAGTTTGATGCACAAACGCCTTATTACTATTCTACATTCGAATTTGAGAATGAAAGTACGGTAACTGATCGCAAAAAAGTAGTGGTGCTTGGTTCCGGACCAAACCGTATTGGTCAAGGGATCGAATTCGATTACTCCTGTGTTCACGGTGTTTTGGCAGCGAAAGAATGTGGCTACGAAACAATCATGATCAACTGTAATCCGGAGACGGTTTCTACAGACTTCGATACAGCGGATAAACTGTACTTCGAACCGGTATTCTGGGAACACATCTACGATATCATTCAACACGAAAAGCCGGAAGGGGTGATCGTTCAGTTGGGTGGACAAACTGCTTTGAAATTAGCGGAGAAATTAGAGCGTTACGGGATTAAGATCATCGGAACATCTTTTGAAGCATTGGACTTGGCAGAAGATCGCGGTCGATTCTCTAAAGTATTGGAAGAGCACAACATTCCATTCCCGAAATATGGAGTGGTGGAAAGCGCAGAACAAGCATTGGAATTATCTGATGACTTAGGTTTCCCATTGTTGGTTCGTCCTTCTTACGTATTGGGTGGACAAAAGATGAAGATCGTCATCAACAAAGAAGAATTGGAGCACCATGTAGTTGATATCATCAACGAGATGGGAAGCAACCAGATCTTGTTGGATCACTTCTTAGGTGGAGCAATTGAAGCGGAAGCAGATGCGATCTGTGATGGTAAAGATGTGTACATCATTGGTGTGATGCAGCACATTGAGCCAGCTGGGATTCACTCTGGTGACTCGTATGCGGTGTTGCCTCCTTACAATTTGGGTGACTTCGTAATGACACAGATCGAGGACATTACTAAGAAGATTGCAGTAGAGTTGCGTACAGTTGGATTGATCAATATTCAGTTTGCGATCAAAGACGATAAAGTATACGTGATCGAAGCCAATCCACGTGCATCTCGAACCGTTCCATTCATCGCGAAAGCTTACGACGAGCCGTATGTAAACTATGCGACGAAAGTGATGTTGGGTGAGAAGAAGGTGAAAGACTTCAACTTCAATCCGAAGAAAGAAGGGTACGCGATCAAGATTCCAGTGTTCTCTTACGAGAAGTTCCCGGATGTGAAGAAAGAATTGGGTCCAGAAATGAAGTCTACTGGTGAAGCGATCCGTTTCATCAAGAACTTGAAGGATCCTTTCTTTACGAAGATCTACTCAGAGCGTAACATGCACTTATCGAAATAATGGAAGTTGCGGAAGCGAGCTTTACCGGTTTTTTTAAAACCGTTCTGATCATCATCGGGGCATTTGTTTTGCTGCGATTTCTAGGTCAATTGGCCATTGCAAAACGTAACATGGAAGCCGAAAAGGAAGCTGTGCAACGCGAAAAAGACTTACTGCGAGAACGCAATCGGAAAATGAAGGATTTTGGAAAAGTGAGGATCCAGAAATCCAACCCGAAAGGCGATGTGCAGGATGTGGATTACGAAGAAATTTCCTAAGGAATCAAAAAGAGCGAGTTTATCGCTCTTTTTTTTGGCCTATTCCATGTTTTAAGTGGCCCAAATTCCCTGACTTAATGTCCTTTTTGCTATTTTCACAGCTTCATTCGAAAATTAAACACGAGTTATGTCGATAAGCAACTTCTTTAAGCGCAATTGGATTCATTTTGCAGCTATTGGAATTTTCCTGATCGTTTGTATGGCCTATTTCAGCGTTCAGTTGAATGGCTATGGTTTGAAACAGCACGATATTGAGCAATACATTGGTAGTTCTCACGAAATTGCTGATTTCCGCGAGCAAACAAACGGCGATGAACCACTTTGGACAAACTCGATGTTTGGTGGAATGCCTGCAACTCAAATCTCGATCTTACACGACGGGAACTGGTTTTCAAAAGTGATCATCGGGTACATGCGTACCATTCCATCACCAATGGGAGTAGTGCTTTTGTATATGATCGGTTTCTACATCATGTTGAGCTTGATGCGCGTGAACAAGTGGGTTGCCATTGGAGGTGCCTTGGTGTATGCTTTCTTGAGTTATCAGATCATCATTTTGCAAGCTGGTCACAACTCAAAAGCGGTTGCTGTAGCATTCATGGCTCCGGTTGTCGGGGCGTTTATCATGGCCTATCGCCGAAATTGGCTTTGGGGCTCTTTGTTATCCGGATTGTTCATGTCTTTCGAGATCGCTTCGAATCACCTGCAGGTAACGTACTACTTGGTGATCTTGATGTTTGGATTGGGTGTTGCTGAATTGATCCGCGTATTCAAAACAAAAGAGTGGGGATCTTTCATCAAAGCGACGGGAGGTATTATTGCCATGTATTTGTTGGCTTTTGTGATCAACTACGGAAACGTAGGTATGACGAATGCTTACGCCAAGAACTCTACACGTGGAAGCAATGACCTTACTATTACTGCTGATGGTAATGCTGCTGCAGCTTCGCAAGAAGGTTTGGATGTGGATTACGTGACGCAATACTCGTACGGGATTGACGAATCGTTCACATTCTTGTCTCCATACGTGAAAGGAGGAGGTAGTATGGCGATTGGAGATTCACCTTTCCGTGAGCAGATCGAGGCTTCTACAAATTTGACACAACAAGAAATTCAAGATGCATTAAATTCCAATGCCTATTGGGGGAACCAATTGAGCACATCTGGTCCAGTGTATTTGGGTGTGATCTTGGTGTTCTTGGCATTGCTTGGAATGATCTATTTGAAAGATCCGTCTAAATGGGCTTTGTTGGGAGTAAGTATCCTGGTGCTCATGCTTTCATGGGGTAAGAACTACATGGGGTTGACAGAATGGTTCCTGGAAAATGTTCCTGCATACAACAAGTTCCGTGCGGTTACCATTATTTTGGTTATCGTAGAATTGACCGTTCCGTTGTTGGCTGTTTTGTTCTTGGATCGATTGATCAAGGAGAAAGATAAGATCGTTGAAAATATCAAGCCTTTCTACATTGCTTCTGCTGCTTTCGTAGTATTCTTGATCGCGCTGAAAGGTGTTGGATTGGGTGATAACTTTGTTTCAGCTCAGGAAACGGATACAACGATGGTCGAGAACCAGATCGAAGGTCAAAAGGATGATGTTCGTAAGCAGATCATGGCAATGACTCCTGAGCAAGCTGCTCAAAATGGCATTGATGTTACTTCTCCTGCAGGGATTGAGGCGGCAGTGGATCAATGGGCAAAACAAACAATGGAAGGCTATGAGTCTCGTTTGCAAAGTTCTAAAAAAGCGCGTCAAGAGATCTTCAACAGTTCGATGAATCGTTCGATCTTCTTCAGTGTTTTAGCGATCGCTTGTTTGTTCTTATTCTTAAAAACGAGCATTCCGGTAGCCATTTCAATGGGAGCTTTGGGATTGTTTACCTTCCTGGATGTTGTTTTAGTTGCACACAATTATTTGAACAACAAAGAAGATCAAACAGGAAATTACAAGTACTGGACACCTAAGTTGTCTGCTTTGTATCCGATGACTCCTGAATTGGGGGATATGCAAATCTTGGAGCGTGAGGCGGCAGCAAATCCTGCTTTGCAAAAAGAAATTGCCAAAGCGAAATCTGCAGGTGAGGCTAAAGCAATGGAGTTGGATGCTGTTGGTGGCGAGAAATCGCGAATCATTGATGCGTACATCTTCCGTGCCTTGAACCGCATGACGAATTACCGTGTATTTGACGTGTCAGGTGGATTCAATTCTGCACGTGCTTCTTTCTTCCACAAATCTTTGGGAGGTTACCATGGAGCGAAATTGCGCACCATTCAGAACATGATCGAATTCCATATTTCGAAGTCGAATAACAAGGTCTTGGATATGTTCAATGTGAAGTACATCATGCAACCAACAGATTCTGGCTTGGTAGCAAATCCAAACCCTACGGCATGCGGAAACGCTTGGTTCGTGAAGCGTGCTCAAGTGGTAAAAGATGCGAATGAGGCGATTTTGTCTTTGGGTTCTAAATTCTCCATGAAAAACATCGGAACCGGAAAATTCATTGTGAATGGAGCAGTGAAGCCGGCAGTTGATGCATTTGGAAGTGAGCGTTTGCAGTATTTGCCGGAAGGTAGTCGCGACACGATCGCTGTGCCACTTTCTAACGGAATTCCGATGGGTGTAACCGTTGTGTTCGTTCAAGATTTGAATGGAAAAACAGATCTGATCATGAAAGAAGGATTTGAGCGCGATACAACAAAATCATTCAAAGGATTGGTTGAATTCACAGTAACCGACGATTTCAATCCACGCGAAGAAGCGGTTGTTATCGCTGCTGATGCTTCGAAGTTGAAGAAACGCAACTACAACGGAGAAGGAAAGATCCAGTTAACGAAATATGCGCCGAACAAATTGAACTACACCACGGATTCGAAAACAGGAGGTTTGGCTGTGTTCTCAGAAGTGTATTATCCGGAGAACTGGTCGGCTAACATCGATGGTAAACCAGCGGATATCATCAAAGTGAACTACATGTTGCGTGGTTTGGATATTCCAGCAGGAAAGCACAAAGTAGAATTTGTTTATAACGATGCGAGCTATACGAAGTATAACAAATACTCAATTTTCTCTACGCTAGCTTTGTTGTTGTGCTTCGGTGCAGCTGGTTTCTTAGCATGGAAGAAAAAAGGTACGGCAGTTCAAGAAATCGATAACAACTAATTAAAAGATGAAGAAGAGTAAAATTGCCGGACTGATCTTAGCGAACCCGATCTTTTCCTTGAAGAAAGGGATGCGTGAGGTACAAGAAAGGTATTATGCGAATAAATGTAAAAACACCTATGGTATCTCGCAATTGCCTACGATTGATATCATGGACCTGTTTGATGGATTTGATGAGACGATCAAGAACTACACGTATTTGAATGGAACGTCATCCGTAATGGATCTCATGTTGTTGAAAAGACTTGCTCGCAATTACGAAGCATGTACTTACATGGAGATCGGAAGCTGGAGAGGTGAAAGTATTTCAAATGTTGCTGATGTAGCGAAGAAATGTGTATCCGTCTCTCTATCTGCAAAGGAAATGTTGGACATGGGATTCGATCAGAAGTTTGTTGACGTTCACGCGATCTTTTATAAAGATTACCCGAATGTTGAGAAAGTGGAAGCCAATTCCCACCATTTCGATTTCGGTACCTTGAATGAGCAATTTGATCTGATCTTCGTGGATGGTGATCATTCCTATGAAGGAGTAGAAAACGATACTCGAAAGGTTTTTCCTTTGCGTAAGGATTCTAAATCGGTGATTGTTTGGCACGACTACGGATATAACTCAGAAGATGTGCGTGCATCCGTATTGTGCGGGATCTTGGATGGAATTCCGAAAGAGAAACACAAGAATCTTTACCACGTGTCTAACACCATGTGTGCGGTTTACATCG
Source organism: uncultured Fluviicola sp. (assembly GCA_964383785.1). Taxonomy (GTDB): domain Bacteria; phylum Bacteroidota; class Bacteroidia; order Flavobacteriales_D; family Crocinitomicaceae; genus Fluviicola. Next base: position 10,173 of record CAYLJB010000055.1, on the reverse strand, counting down.
AAGACCTCAATATACCAACAAGCAAAACGGTTTTCCCGACCTTCCCGAATAAAACGTTTAACGTCACTGTGAAGGCAGAGAGATTTCAAAAATAAACCAAAGGGTTGTCGAAATGATAGCCCTTTTTTTTTGCTTATTTCTTACGGATGAATTTTAAGATGTAGTTCTTCATTTCGTCATTCACGCGGAAAACGAACAAGGCCAGAAGCGTCCACGTTCCGATCAAAATGGTATTCGCTATAATCCGACCGATTTCAGATTCTAGAGGTAAGATCACTGTAGTCCCCAAGAAGAATAGCGGCGTGAACGCCAACAAGGAATACACTTGCGACAATTCAAAAGGATGCATCTTGAAGAAGCGGTAAACCATGGCAGTTCGGATCAAATTGGTAAATACAATAATGATCATCGAAGCCATACCTGCGCCGGTCAAACCATAGATTGGAATGAGAAGCCAGTTCAAACCAATGAGCATGATCGTGGCTGAAACGGTTACCCAAATGTCCTTTTTGTATTTCTTGGAAGTGATCAGTATGATGGCATTTAATCCCATGAAGTTGTCGAAAATACGACCCAACATGATGAAGAAGAAGGCCCAGATTCCCGCTGAGAATTCATGAGGAAGCAATTGGAATAACTCACTCTTCGAACTCCAAACCAATACGAACAAAAGCAAACTGATCAAAAAGTTAACGGAACTAAAATTCGTATATAACTTCTGCATCTCTTTCATGTCGCGCGTTTTCCAATGCTCAGAAACCAAGGTAGAACTCACGCGGATCATCGATCGATTTGGGATTTGCAAAGCACTGCTCAGGAAAACGATCGTGGAATACACTCCGGCTTCAGGTAAACCGGCTAATGCAGCGATCAAAACAACATCCAGCGTATTAAAAAGCGTATTCGCTACCGAGATCGAATAACTAAACAAACTGAAGCGCAACATGATCTTACGCAAGCGCGCCGGGATCTGTCGACTGGATGATTTTAAATGCAGTTCTTTTTTAAAGTACAGGTAGATCAACAAACTAATGAACGGAACTAAATGGAGCAGGCCATGAATGATCACGAATTGGTCGAAATCGAGTCGTTTCAATCCAAACAACAACAAACTTCCCAATACCAATAAACGGAGGACCACCTCGTAGATCAGAACGGAAAAAGTGTTCTTCATCAAGCTCCGCAAGTAAAAATCCAGGGTGAAATAGATCAGGAACGAAGCTCCCATTGGGAGGATCCACCAATAATAATCATTGAATAACGCAGATTTTGCTTCGTAAAAAGAAGTGATCTCGGGCTTAAAGATCCACAAAACAGCACTGAACAGCAATAATCCAAGCCCGGCCAATTTGAAAGCATAGCGCAGAATCCCGTGATGTCCTTTCTCTGGTCTTCGCAAATAAGGGAAGAAACGCCAGATCGTGAAATTGTTCCCAAAAGCAGATAAACTGCCGATCAATAACCCCACAGAAACGAGCAAGTTGATCAGTCCGATTTGTTCTGTTGAAAAGAAGAGGATGAACAGGACACCTTTATTGATGTATCCCAACGCCAAACCAATCAGCGAAAGAATCATGACCTTGAAAGAATCCTTTTGAACAATACCCATTTTCTGTATCTTAGCGGTAAAAATAACGCTTAATATCAATACTTCTTGTGCAATAAGAAAGTGATTGTAGCGTGAACGTAAAAAATGAACATGATTACAGCGACTAAGCCATTTATTCCGCCAATTGAAGGGTATACTAACCTGGTTGAGGAAATTTTTAAGAACAAGTGGTTTACGAATCATGGTCCCTTGGTGACATCACTGGAAAAGGAATTGCAAAAACATTTCGGAACAGAACATTTACTCTTAGTTTCAAATGGAACGATTGCGCTGCAATTGGCTATCAAAGCACTGGATCTGAAAGGGAAGGTCATTACTACTCCATATTCTTATGTTGCAACTACAACCAGCATTTTATGGGAGCAATGTGAGCCTGTTTTTGTGGATATTTCACCAAATACGTTTAATGCAGACCCTGCGTGTATTGAAAAAGCGATTACTCCAGATACTTCGGCTATTCTAGTGACAAATGTTTATGGTATTCCTTGTGATTTCGAAGCGATCCAGAAACTGGCTGATACACATGGTTTGAAAGTGATCTATGACAATGCCCACGGCTTTGGAACAAAAATGAACGGTCGCGAAATTTCCTTGCAAGGAGATATTTCTACTTTGAGTTTTCATGCTACGAAGTTGTTTCACAGCATTGAAGGTGGGGCAATAGTATGCAAAGATAAAGCGGTTTTTGAACGCATGAAATTGTTGCGCAATTTCGGACATACTTCGCCAACTACGTTTGGGGATATCGGGATCAACGGCAAAATGAATGAGTTCTGTGCAGCTATGGGCTTGTTGAATTTTGGCTTTTTAGAAGATATCCTGGAGAAGCGCAAGACTCAATGGTTGTATTACAAAGAGAATCTGACAGGAACGAACTATGCCATTTTTGATGATGGACTTGTGGATGGTGATTTCAATTATGCCTATTTCCCCTTGTTGTTCAAAGATGAGCAAAGTCTTCTTGCAAAAATGGAAAGCATGGAAGCAGATGGGATCAGCGTAAGACGTTATTTCTTTCCTTCCTTGAATACCTTGAGCTATTTGAAGAATTTTCAAAACTGTCCGGTTTCTGAAGATAT
>CAYLJB010000055.1:0-7385 GCA_964383785.1 uncultured Fluviicola sp. | reverse complement strand
ACATCGAATTGTACCATTGAAGACGGTGTTTTATTGAACCTGAATGCAACCGTTGGACACGATAGTTACATCGGAGCCTTTACAGAAATTTGTCCGGGAGTGAATATTTCCGGAAAATGTACGATTGGAAAAGAAGTGTTTATCGGCACGGGTGCTGTCATACTTCCAGGTATAACTGTGGGTGATGGTGCTGTAATCGCCGCTGGTGCTATCGTAACCAAAGATGTGGCACCTAGAACCTTGGTTGCCGGAAATCCAGCTATTTGGAAAAAAGACCTGTAAAAATGGCAACTGTACATGTCTTCGCTGATACGGGGAGTTTCTTCTCCAAAAGAACGATTGCCGTTGTTGAGCGCCTACGTCCTGGTACTTGTTATTATTATTTCTTCAACGGTTCTACCGAGAATTTGAACGAGAATCAGTTAACACTTTCGGAGTTAGAAGTGAAATTGGCAAACGGCGAGATCCATAAATTGGTCTTTCACAGCTTGCATGATTACCAACTGAAATGGCTTAAAACGATTAAAAAACAAGTTCCTTCGTTACAGATCTCTTGGGTCTTTTGGAGCTATGAGTATTATCAGCTCAGTTTCAACCTCAAAAATCTATACGGCAAGCATACACAGAAATATTATTGGCGAAAACGAACCTCTAATGCTTTGGCTTTATGGAAATCATGGAGGGCAGGAAACTTGGAGTCGCCCTTTGCCATGACTAAAAAAGCTAATTTGCAAGCACTCAGTTTGGTGGATGACTTTTATGCTTTTGTTCCGCAAGACGGGGTAGAGGTTTTTGGAAACTCAACCTCAACCAAAATTCATCCGTTTTCCTACTTGCCTTTATCCGATGTTGCCGTTCAATTCAAGGCTGTGAAAGAACGAGAGGCGATCATGGTCGGGCATAACGGTAATCCCTTGGTGAATCACGCAGATGCATTGGAGATCTTGGCAAATCTCAAAGAAACTGCACCAATCCTCATTCCCTTGAGTTATGGGAAACCCGCCTACATAACCGATTTAAAGAAATACGTTTCCAAGTCTGCTTTGAACGTGAATTTCCAGGAAACCTATTTGCCGCTGGAGGATTATTACACCATGTTATCCGGAATACGGGCGTATGTTCAACCTACGAGATGCCAGCAAGGCTTGGGGAATATCGTGTTCTTTTTGTATTCCGGTGCAAGTATTTATTTGTGTAAAGAATCCTCTACCTATAAGTTCCTAAAATCAATGAACTTGACCGTTTTTAGTATGGAGGACTTGCAGAAAGGTTTGATCGATCTAACTTCAAATCAGCAAGAACAGAACAAAGCATTTGTAGAGGAATACATCAATGATGCGCGCTTCGAGGAACAATGGGAGAATTTGATCCAATAAAAAAGGGGCCGAGGCCCCAATTCTTATTTACTTACGTCAGCTTTGATCTTTAACACGTTAATACGTGGTTCTGTATTCGCTGTAACTGTTACTGTCTTTTCTACGCCTTTACCCTCAGAGCTTGGTTTGAAATGCACTTTGATGACATCTGATTTTCCGGGCTCAATCGGTTTTTCTGGTTTTTGTGGAGTAGTACATCCACAACTAGCTTGCACATTTTCGATCACCAATGGCTTTTTACCAGTATTTGTAACTACGAACTCACAATCATTCTCGGATTCCAACTTGATAGCTCCAAAGAAATGCTCCAGTTTATTGAATTTTAATGTGGTTAATTTTTTCTGCTCTTCTTCCAAGGCTTTCATTTCAGCTTCCAATTCTTCCTTGTTTTCCTCCAAATAAGCTTTGTCATTTTCACTTCCGGCTTCAATAGCAGAAGAAAGATTTGAATTGGTGTTCTCTTCCTTAGAAGTACATGCGGTTAATAATACAAGTGCTGCAGTAACAAATAACACATTCTTCTTCATAGTGCGTTTAGTTTTTAGCTAGTTTTTGTGTTTCATACTCATTCGATTGCAACAATTGAATTGCTCGTTGCAATACTTCATTTTTCACATTGTAAATTTCGTAAAAAGTTTCAGATCCGAATAGGTCCTGAGCAATCATTGCTTTCAGACGAAGTTGCATGTCTGCTTTGGATACCTTCAGTTGTTCGTCATTGCGTTTGATATCTTTGTGCTCTTTCTCTACATAAGCCAAAAATTCTTCAAATAACTTCTCAGTCACCTGGAAATCTTTCACGAACGTTTTTGCATCTTCGTATTGTTTGTTCAACGCGTCTCGTTGTCCATCAACGTATGTCAGAGCAAAGGCATTGAACGCTCCTGCACTTGCGATATCGCGGTAATAGTCAGTAAATTCTGATGTGTCGATTGGAACAAAGAAGTCTGGCATGATCCCACCTCCGCCATATACAGGACGCTTAGTTACGCGTGTTTCGAATTTCAAAGAATCCGGAAGTTTGATGCTATCCACGTGTGTCATTTCTCCATTCATAAAGCGACGCATGTAGTCGTTTCTGTAGGCGTCAATATCGTCGTATGGCTTTTGAATGAAACGTCCAGAAGGGGTGAAGTAACGTGCTATTGTCAAACGAATTTGAGAACCATCTGAAAGGTCAATTGGTCGTTGAACCAAACCTTTTCCGTATGATCTGCGACCAACGATCAAACCGCGATCCCAATCCTGAACAGCTCCAGAAAGAATCTCAGATGCCGAAGCAGAATTCTCATCCGTAAGCAAGATCAATTTGCCGTTTTCCCATGATCCTTTTGTCTTAGCGTTTAAGTCTTGACGCGGTTGAGCGCGTCCTTCCGAATAAACGATCAATTTATTGTCGGATAAAAATTCGTCCGCGATCAATTGCGCAGCGTAGAGCAATCCGCCACCGTTTCCTTGCAGATCAAGGATCAGACTTTCCATTCCTTGCTCTTTCAACTTCTTTATTCCTTTTGTGATCTCTTCATGAGACGAACGCGAAAAAGAATTCAATTTGATGTATCCAATTTTCGGAGCAACCATATAAGCGCAATCCACCGAATTTACAGGGATCTTATCGCGTGTGATCACAAAATTGATCGGTTTTGACATTTGTTTGCGTTTTACATCAACGCGAACTTTTGTGCCCAAGTCACCCATCAATTTCTCTCGAACCTGACTGTTTTTCAGCCCAACTCCGGCAACGTTTTGTCCATCGATATTTAGAATCTTGTCTCCAGCACGAATTCCTAACTTTTCAGAAGGTCCTCCAGGAATAGTTTCAACCACCATCAAGGTATCTTTCAAGATCTGAAAGCGAATCCCTATTCCTACAAAGCTTCCATTGATCGATTGATTTGCATCATCAACTTCCTCTTTGGAAATGTAAGTAGAGTGTGGGTCCAATTTTTCCAACATGGCAACAATGGCAGCATCCATCAATTCTTTCTCTTTGACATCATCCACATACATCTTATTGATGTAGGTAAGAATTTCGTCAATGCGATCACCTTGAGAAAAGGTAGTAGGTTGCGTCGGACGTTGCTGAGCATGAAGTAAAACTGGTAGTGCTATTAGGTAGCTGAAAAGGAATATACGTTTCATTGTGGAGTCTCTATTTAACTAAGTTAACGAATTAACGAAGAAAATGTGTTTTTGGAACAGTTTCTTTGCGAATATTTGTTAATCAACTCAAGAAATGAAGATACGGACAAGTTGTTGTTGACTATTCCTGAAAGAACGAACAGCACGGAAGAACCATTTTTTGTAATTTCGTTCTACATCGATCATATATGAAACGTTTCGTCCTGACTTTCCTTGTAATACTTTGTGTTGGATCTGTAAGTGCTCAGGTAAAAGCCTTAGATAGGCTGGAGGTGCTTTACGAGCAAGGTCATTACGCCATGGTATATCGAAAAGCGAATCGCTTATTGGATAAGCCGGATTACGATTATTCGTTTCAACCGGAATTTTATAAGGCACTTGCTATATTTCGTATGTCTGATCGTGACTTCTGGATGCAAATGCACCCCGGGGCTCTTCAAGAAGCAAGAAATCTTTATTTAGATGTAAAGAACAATCCGGAAGGGATCAAGGTGTTCAATGCGCATTTGAATCAGGTTGCGGCTTTGAAGCAATTTTTGGTAGAGCGCGTAGAACGTTTGAAAAAAGAAGGTCGTATGGATGAATACGACGAATTGCAACAGATTCTGTTTGGCTTGTTCGACCACATTCCTGATCTGGATAATCCGTCTGGTATAACAACTCCGAAAGATCCGGAAACCAATGAAGGAACTGTTGCTGAAAGCGCTGCGAAAATTAAGAAGCGTGACCAGATCGTTGATGCAGCAAAACAACAGATAGGCGTACAATACAAGTGGGCTGGAACCGATCCAAGTGGTTTTGATTGTTCCGGGTTCACTTCATACGTGTTCAAAAGCGTCAAGAAAGATTTGCCACGCAGAGCAGAAGACCAATACAATGCTTCAGTGAAGATCAAGCAATGGAATGCTCAAAAGGGTGATCTGATCTTTTTCAATAACGGTTCAGGAATCTCGCATGTTGGAATTGTGATCTCTAATAAAGGAGAGCCGCTTACTATGATCCATGCAAGTTCATCTAAAGGAATTGTCATTACGAATGTAGAGGAATCCGAATATTGGTTGAAACGAATCTATGGTTTCGGGACCTTTGTAGAATAACGAGGCTGAAGGAAAAATCCAATAAGTAATAAGATCATTCCGGCTAGTAATGCAATTAAGGAAATGGTATACGCCATTCCAAGGCGGTCACTGAGCAAAAATCCACCGATAGTAAAAACCATCAAACCGATTTTCATCCAACGGAACCATGTTGCCGGAATTGTAATCAGATTGTAACTGGAAACAATCAAGGAAATGAACAGTGCTGCGAACATATATTTCCAAAGCGCCTGAAAAGGCACCAAATCAAAGAAATACAGATTGCAACAGATCAGCTGAATTCCCAATAGAATAAGAAGAATCGTCCGCCAAAAATTGATTTGATTCATGAGCACTGCAATGGTTTGAAAACACAAGAACAAACAAACGATTAAAAAGGGGAGTGTAGCGGTGATCTTCCAGTCTAACCAAAGCAAACCAATGATCGCAGTCAGGAATCCAGCGGCATTTAACAATACAAACACTTTTAAGAATGCTTTCATCGTTTAGTTACCTGTAAATTTCACGCCAAACACACACACATCATCCACCTGATCCACTTCTGCCTTCCAGTTGTCAAAAGTGCTTTGAATGATCTGGTACTGATCTTTCATCGACTTGTCTGCAATTTCAGAAAGCATATTTCGGAATGGTTTTGATTTGAATTTCTTCATCTTATCGCCACCAAATTGATCAACGTAACCGTCTGTATACAAATAGATGCAGTCACCTGGAATGAGATCGAATGATTGTAAAGTAAACGGTTGTGCATGCACGAATTGTCCAATAGGTTGTTTATCCGGCTTCAATTCAATGATCTCTCCATTTCGAATAATCACACATTCGTTGTTGGCACCGGAATAATACAACTTACTTTCTGCTTTATCTATAGAACAAAGTGCAATGTCCATTCCGTCCTTCACATCCATGTTTTCATCTGCACGGAAAGCAGAGATCACGATTTCACGCAACTTATCCAGAATATCATTCGGAGCGGTTAAACGGAATTCATTTACAGCACGAAGCAATCCATTGTTTCCAACAATACTAACCAATGCACCAGGTACGCCGTGACCGGTACAGTCTACCGAAGCAAAAATGTATTTCCCCTGCACTTCACGCGCCCAGTAGAAATCTCCGGATACAATATCTTTTGGTCTGTAGAAAACAAAATAGTCATCAAACATCTCATGCAAACGCGCTTCAGTAGGTAAAATCGTGTTCTGAATTCGCTTCGCATAATGGATACTGTCTAAAATATCCATTGTTTTCAATGTAATCTCTTCTTTTTGTTTTTCTAATTGGTGATTTTGTTCGGCAATCTCCTTTGTGCGCTCTTGCACGATTTCTTCCAAACGTTGGTTTTGACGTTTTACGCGTTGTGTTGAAAGTTGAACGACTCCAAATAAAACGAATATCAAACATACTGCATAAAGTAAGAAGGCCCAAATAGTTCGGTACCACGGTGGAAGTATGGTGATCTCATAGTGCAAAATTGAACTTTCCTGACCGTAGAAATTGCGTGTTTGGATCATCAAAGTGTAATTCCCTTCTCCGATCTTTTCAAAGTTGGCAAAGTTCAAGGTTGACCAATCGGACCAATCATCGCTGAATCCTTCCAATTTATAGCGATACATATTTGGACCTTGAGACGAATAAAAATTCGAGTGGAATGTTACCCTGAAAGAGTTGTTTTGATAATCAAAGGCCTCTAAGTGCTTGGCATTTCGAATATCGAAAATACGCACTTTTCCGTCGCTTTCTATTTTGTCGATGTGCACATCCAATTTTCTCGAACCTTGTCGAGACATCTTTGGGTTGAAAATGAATAATCCTTCCGTGGCACCCATCCACACTTCACCGTTTGGAGCGCGCTGAATCGCAGAAATGATCCCCGCATCTTTGATGCCTCCGAATGGCCATTTCGTGTATTTCCAATTTTTGCCGTTTTGTTCCAACCAACCCGATTCGAATTCGAATTTATCATCTGAAAATTCCCGGTAAGTAACCACCCATAATTGTTTGTCATCAATATTGATCAAACGGTGAATGGTGTTTTTATGTCCCTTTCCTAGAAAAGAATCGTTCTTTTCAAATAAGCGAACTCCTTTATCATTTGGTTCAATGAAATAGATACCATTTCCGGTACCTACATAAACGATGTTCTTAAATGTTTGAACGTAGTAATTGTTGTTATCCTTATCAATATTCTTGATTGGTAATAACTTGTACTTTTTTGTTCGCAAGTTGTAAATACCAATCCCTTTGTTTCGGATGGAGAAATATACTTTACCCTGATGGAAAGTACATGAAACTGTTTCACCGCCTGCATCCGGAACCAATGTATTGTATTCCCAAGCACCGTTCTTAAATTCTAAAACACCCAAGCCAGCTTCCAGAGCTATGAAGAGACGATTCGGATTTGAAGGGTCTTTCCCGAAACTAAACGCGTAAACCGGAGCTATTTTGGATTGAGAATTTGTTAGAGGGAAATACTCATACAGACCATCGTATCCAATCACTACGGTGCGTGGACCTTTGCTTGTTTGAATCGTTTCAAGGTCAAAAATATATTGTCCAAAAACATTTACCGGCTCCAGGAAATCGTGATAATCCCGTTTGTTGGTCACAAAGATGTCGGTATGTAAACCAATCAAAGCTTTCGAATCGATGAATTCGATCGTTTCAATCTGGGATGTTAGTCCTTCTTTCTTTTTGTAATAAGTGAGAGGTGACGATGTTTCAATGAATTGAATTCCGTTATCTAAACACAACCACAAATTTTTGTCAC